>JANNJI010000176.1:0-7310 GCA_031405795.1 Gammaproteobacteria bacterium | reverse complement strand
GTGTTGTTGTTAGGCCCCATGCCAACACCGGCCATTGCCTATTTGACACGTACCTTGCATTGTAATGCCGGCATCGTGATCAGCGCCTCGCACAATCCCTTTGATGATAATGGTATCAAGTTTTTTTCGGCGGAAGGCACCAAGTTACCGGATGAGGTTGAACTGCAGATTGAAAAAATGCTCGACCAACCGATGCAAACCAACAACTCTGCGAATTTAGGCAAGGCGACACGCGTCAAAGATGCCGATGGCCGTTATATCGAATTTTGCAAAAGCTCGGTGCCGTATTCAATGAGTTTAAACCGATTGCGTATCGTGGTGGATTGCGCCAATGGCGCGACGTATCATGTTGCACCGAGTGTGTTTGAAGAATTGGGCGCGACGGTTACCACGATCGGTACATCACCCGATGGTTTAAATATTAATTTGAATTGCGGATCAACCAAACCGGCGGCATTACAAAAAGCGGTCAAAGAACAAAATGCCGATTTAGGTATCGCCCTGGATGGCGACGGTGATCGGGTGCTGATGGTGGATCACCACGGTGATTTGGTCGATGGTGATGAGTTATTATTTGTGATTGCCAATGAACGGTTGCGTGCCGCGCGGATGCAAGGTGGTGTGGTTGGTACAGTAATGAGTAACCTTGGTTTAGAGCATGCCTTGCGAGAGCGCAAGATCGGTTTTGAACGCGCCAAAGTGGGTGATCGTTATGTGATGGAATTATTACAAGCCAAGCAATGGGTGCTTGGTGGCGAGTCATCGGGACACATCATCTGTCTGGATCGGACCACGACCGGCGATGCGATTATCTCGGCGTTACAGGTGCTGGCGGCGATGACGGACTCCGGCAAATCACTGCATGAACTGCGATCGGCCATGACTAAGTACCCGCAAACCTTAATTAACGTAAAAATATCCAAGCAGATGGACGTACATAAGAATACGCGGATTCAAAATGCCGTGCGTGCCGCCGAAGGGCGCCTCGCCACCACAGGACGGGTATTACTCCGTCCCTCGGGAACCGAACCGGTGGTACGGGTCATGGTGGAGGGGCAGGACGCCGGTTTAGTGCAAGTGTTGGCCAATGAGCTGGCCGATGCCGTGCGGACGGCGGTCGGCACCTAAAAATAACCCTCGATCCAACCACTTTCAGTGGTCTTTACATTGATTTATTGGCCTGTGGACGTTAAGCTTTCGCGCTCTTTTTTAGCGGTATCACCCTGGGGTATTCGATGCGTAAACCATTTATAGCCGGTAACTGGAAGATGAACGGTTCCAGATCCAGTATCAAAGCGTTATTGGATGGTATGTTAGCCGGTATAAGTGAGGTCAAGACCGCAGAGATGGCCGTGTGTGCCCCTTACGTCTATCTGCCTGACGTGGCGAATCAATTACACGGCAGCAGGCTGGCCTGGGGTGCACAGAATCTCAGCACCGAAACCAAGGGTGCATATACCGGGGAAATCGCCGCCTCGATGTTGGTGGATTTTAAATGTAAATATGTGATTGTCGGTCACTCCGAACGCCGCAGTTATTACGCCGAGACCGATGCCATCGTCGCGAAAAAATTCGCGGTGGCGTTGGAGGCCGGTTTAATCCCGATTTTTTGCATTGGCGAAACCTTGCAGGAACGTGAGCAGGGGGTGACGGAAGCGGTGGTCACACGCCAGATCAAGGCGGTAATCGATGCCCATGGAGTAAAAAGTTTGGCCCGTGGTGTGATAGCCTATGAACCCGTCTGGGCCATTGGCACAGGAAAAACCGCCACGCCGCAACAGGCCCAGGATACGCATGCATTTATCCGTGGTCTGATTGCCCGTAGCGACAAGAGCGTGGCGGAGAATATATGCATTCAATACGGTGGCAGTATGAACGCCCAGAATGCAAAAGAATTATTGGCGATGCCGGACATTGATGGTGGTCTGATCGGTGGTGCATCATTAAATGCGGAAGATTTTCTTACTATTTGCAAAGCAGCGAATCGCTGAAGGTTGATTGAAATGTTACATAATATTGTTCTAGTGATGCATGTATTAATCGCGGTGGCGATCATCGGCTTGGTGTTGTTGCAGCAGGGTAAAGGTGCGGATGCTGGCGCGGCATTTGGCAGTGGCGCCTCCAGTACGGTATTTGGCTCACGCGGCTCAGGTTCATTTCTCACCCGCGCCACCGCCATTCTTGCCGCCCTGTTCTTTGCAACGAGTTTGAGCCTGGCCTATATCGCAAAACAAAATCGCGATACCGATACGCAGACGGAAACCACTCAGCAACAGCCTGCGGCCTCGACAGAAATGCCAGCGCCAACCGCAGACAAAAAAGAGGCGACGGTAACCTCGCCAACACCCACGGCAGCACCGACCACGAACCTGCCGGTAAACGAATAACCGATTTAGTTACAACTTCATTGCCGAAGTGGTGGAATTGGTAGACACGCTATCTTGAGGTGGTAGTGGCGTATGCTGTGCGGGTTCGAGTCCCGCCTTCGGCACCAATTTAGTTACAATGTGGCTAGCATTTAATGTCCGGATAAAGTTCGATATGAACAACACACTGCGGCGTGAATGTTCAATAAATATAATAATGTCATGATTCTATTTTTATAATTTCTATTGTCAATTCAACACCCTGCAATTCTGCTTCGTTATCACGTTACCCATAGCCTCAGAATAATCAATATTAGGTATGGCTAATATAGCCTGGGTCACTATAATTTTGAATAGGTGAAGTCTTTATTGATTGCATCTATGTGGGTATAAGCCACGCGTCATATCGATAAAGTTTCTAATGCTCAGTATTTTCCATTTTTATAGTGAGGAAACAATGAAGTCTTTTCTAAATATGTTAGCAATAGCGGCCTTGGTCATGTCTGGCGTGGCAGTGGCAGGTGAGATCGATCCGGCGAAGGTGTCGGAAAAGAAACAAACCCCGCAAAAACTGTATCTGAGCGCGAAAGAAACCCGCGAATTCATCAGCAAAGAAAATGGCAAGGTGCTGTTTCTTGATGTACGAACCCAGCCTGAGGTGGAATTTGTTGGTATGGCAGATGGCGTTGATGCCAATATCCCCTACGTGATGACTGAATTAAATGAGTGGGATGACAAAAAAAACGTTTTCAAAAAACAAGCCAACAGCAACTTTCTAGTGGAAGTCAAAAAACGCCTGAGCAAAAAGAACCTGGATCAGGATGCTAAGATTGTATTGATATGCCGTTCCGGTGATCGGGCAGCCAATGCAGCAGCGTTGTTGGATAAAGCAGGCTATAAAAATGTCTATTCCGTTGTCGATGGTTTTGAAGGTGATTTGGCTGGTGACGGCCCGAACAAAGGTAAGCGTGCGGTGAATGGCTGGAAAAATGCCGGTTTGCCATGGGGCTACGAGCTGAGCAAAGATAAAATGTATTTTGATTTATAAGCATCGCTAGTTCTGCACACAACCAAGCCCGGTTGCGCAAGCGACCGGGCTTTTTTTATTCACTGGTTTATTTGTCATTTCCTGCCAGTTTTACTTTGCATTTTCATGTTCTCTCCCTACAATGGTGGCTAAAGAGTAGGGCGTAAGCATCAAAATCTATGTCGTTAGAACAATTTATTACGGAATATGGTTATTGGGCGATTTTATTATTGACCTTTATCGAGGGCGAGACCGTGGTGATTGTGGCGGGCTTTTTCGCCCATCAAGGATTGCTCCAAATCGAATTTGTCATGTTGACCGCCTTGGTGGGTAGCTTCAGTGGTGATCAACTTTATTATTATATCGGCCGCCATGGCGGTGCCAAACTGATCGCCAAGCGCAAATCCTGGCAACTGGGTGCCGCGCGCGTGTATCGACTGTTAGAACGGCATCAATATTTTCTGATCTTGACCTTCCGCTTTTATTACGGCATACGCAATATCACCCCCTTTGCCATTGGCGCCGCACAAATACCGCGGCTGCGTTTTTTTATCTTGAATCTGATTGGTGCGATCATCTGGGCCGTGTTGTTTAGCTTGGGTGGTTATTTCCTGGGTGAAACACTAAAGATATTTATTGGCAATTATCACCAATACGCACTGTATATCGTGGCTAGCTTGCTCGTGGTGGCGATGGTCTTCTGGATTATTAAGAAAATTCGTCAACGTGTTATTGTAAAACAAACCGAGCTGGCGGCTGCACCCTTAGCCGAAGCAAAACAACCTGACCCCGATCACGACAAAAAATAAGTCCGTTGTTGCAGGTGGTCAACGTAGTATCTGGTATCGCATTGTGTCCCTGGCACCTTGCTCATTGAGCGAGTGCGCGTATTCTCCTCGTTATTTGAGCGCTGATTTGTCAGCGATTTTTTTTATGCCCCCTAAAATTCATTTAACTTGCTGTATTTTCACGCGATTTTTAAATTTTGTGAACTTGACCTCAGTATGGGTCTGACCTAGACTCACCTGCACTTTTGATACTTATAAAAACCTAGCTTGACTCACCGCAGTTATCGGTGGGAAGAATAAACCAGAGGCGTGAGGTCATTGCAATGCTAGAGCATTACCTACCAGTGCTGTTATTTATCGTGATCGGACTGGTTATCGGCGGGTTAATGATTACCTTGGGGTTTGTCATCGCGCCACACCGGCCGGATAAAGAAAAATTGTCACCCTATGAATGCGGCTTTGAGGCGTTTGAAGATTCGCGCATGAAGTTTGACGTACGTTATTATCTGGTTGCCATCCTGTTTATTCTGTTTGATCTGGAAATTGCCTTTTTGTTTCCCTGGGCGATTGTGCTTGAGTCCATCGGCCTGTTTGGCTTTATTGCCATGCTGATCTTCTTGTCGATCCTGGTCGTTGGTTTTATCTATGAATGGAAAAAAGGGGCACTGGAATGGGAATAGAAGGCATCCTGGATAAAGGTTTTGTCACCACCAGCGCTGACAAATTGATTAACTGGGCGCGCACCGGTTCGATGTGGCCAATGACCTTTGGTCTGGCCTGCTGCGCGGTGGAAATGATGCACGCGGCGGCGGCACGGTATGACATGGATCGGTTTGGCATTGTCTTTCGTCCCAGCCCGCGGCAATCGGATGTGATGATCGTGGCGGGTACCTTGGTAAATAAAATGGCTCCGGCGTTACGCAAGGTGTACGACCAGATGCCGGAACCGCGTTGGGTTATCTCGATGGGCTCTTGTGCGAATGGCGGTGGCTATTATCATTATTCATATTCAGTAGTGCGTGGTTGTGATCGGATCGTGCCGGTGGATATCTATGTACCCGGTTGCCCGCCCACCGCGGAAGCGCTGCTGTACGGTATTATGCAATTACAAAACAAGATCCGGCGCACCAATACGATTGCCCGGGCATAACCAAACCAAACACGAGTACTTGCATGTCGCCTTATTATTCCAGCCTGGCTGAACGAATTCGGGAACGTTTTGGTGAACGTATTTCCGGTTGTTCAGTGGCGCACGGTGAACTGACGGTGATCATCGACAAAGGTTGTTTGCTGTCGATTGGTGAGGCATTACGCGATGATGCCGAGTTTGGTTTTGAGCAGTTGATGGACGTGTGCGGCGTGGATTATTTGGAATATGGTAATGGCTCCTGGGAAGGGCCGCGTTTTGCCGTGGTGTATCATTTATTGTCGGTGGCCAACAATCACCGCCTGCGCTTGAAAATATTTGTCGATGGTGAACCACCGATAGTCAATTCGGCGGTGTCCTTGTGGGCTTCGGCCAATTGGTTTGAGCGTGAGGCATTTGATCTGTTCGGTATTGTCTTTGACGGCCATCCTGATCTGCGGCGGATTCTCACGGATTATGGTTTTATCGGTCATCCGTTCCGTAAAGATTTTCCGCTCATCGGCCATGTCGAGATGCGTTATGACCCAGAGCAAGGGCGTGTGGTGTATGAACCGGTGAGTATTGAGCCGCGCATTAATCAACCCAGGGTGTTGCGTGACGATCACCGTTACAGTGATCGGGAGCAAGGAGGCAAAGCCGGTGCCTGAGATTCGTAATTACACCTTGAATTTCGGGCCGCAGCATCCGGCAGCACACGGAGTGTTGCGGCTGGTGTTGGAAATGGACGGTGAAGTGATCCAGCGCGCCGATCCACACGTTGGCCTGCTGCACCGCGCGACCGAAAAACTGGCCGAGAGCAAACCTTATAATCAAAGTATTCCTTACATGGATCGGCTCGATTACGTGTCGATGATGTGTAATGAACACGGCTATGTGCTGGCGCTGGAAAGACTGTTGGGCGTCACGCCGCCGGAGCGGGCGCAATACATCCGGGTGATGTTTGATGAGATCACCCGGATTCTGAATCACTTGATGTGGTTGGGCACGCATGCCTTGGATGTAGGTGCGATGACCGTGTTCCTGTATTGTTTCCGCGAACGTGAAGATTTGATGGATATGTATGAAGCGGTGTCGGGTGCGCGGATGCACGCGGCGTATTACCGGCCCGGTGGAGTCTATCGTGATTTACCCGAACGTATGCCGCAATATGCGCAGACCCGTTATCGCGGCGCCGCCGCAGTAAAACAGCAGAATCAAAACCGCAGCGGTTCACTGCTGGATTTTATTGATGATTTCAGCCAACGTTTTCCCGGTTACGTCGATGAGTACGAAACCTTATTAACCGATAACCGCATTTGGAAACAACGCACGGTGAATATCGGTGTGGTGAGCGCAGAGCGCGCCTTGCAGTTAGGATTCACCGGTCCCATGTTGCGTGGTTCCGGTGTTGCCTGGGATCTGCGCAAGAAACAACCCTATGAAGTTTATGATCGAATGGCTTTTGATATTCCCGTTGGCACGAACGGCGATTGTTATGACCGATATTTAGTGCGCGTAGAAGAGATGCGCCAGTCCAATCGCATCATTCGCCAGTGTATTGAATGGTTACGGCAGAACCCCGGCCCGGTGATCCTCGCTGATCACAAACTCTCTCCACCTAATCGGGAGGAAATGAAAGGGGACATGGAAGCACTGATTCATCATTTTAAATTATTCACCGAAGGTTACGTCTTGCCCGCCGGTGAGGCTTATTCAGCGATAGAACATCCTAAGGGTGAATTTGCTGTTTATTTGATCTCGGATGGGGCCAACAAACCGTATCGCTTGAAGATACGTGCGCCGGGTTTTGCGCATTTGTCGGCGTTGCATGAAATGTCACAAGGCCACATGCTGGCTGACGTGGTTGCTATCATTGGGACGATGGATATTGTATTTGGGGAGATTGATCGCTGATGTTTGCACACCGCCAGAAGGATCAACACAAACTCGATTTAATCACTGCGCCGTCGAAGGTCGAAATCGATCAATGGATTGCCAAATAT
>JANNJI010000175.1:0-27706 GCA_031405795.1 Gammaproteobacteria bacterium | reverse complement strand
AGTTGGTAACCAGGTAATGTGGTAAACGGACCTTTCATCGTCATCATCCAGATAACAAAACCGATCGTGGTGATAACGACCTGCAATGGTTTTTTGATTTCCATGCCATAAATAAGCCAAAAAGGGGTTGCGATTAGTCCTACCGCAAATACAGTCCACAATAGTCCTGTTTGCAGCCCACCTGGTTCCGTGAACGAAAATATTGTACCAATCACCGCCAAACAGACGCCTACCATTTCCGTTGGCAGCATCTTAAGCAAGAGTTTGCTATAAACATCATCACGATCAATCGATCTATTTATATTCCCTGAACTAGCCACGTTGTATCTCCTTGTTTTTAAATTTTAAAATTGACTATGTTATGCACAACATCACTGAATGAAAGCATTACTACTCAATATTACCAAGCAGTGGTGCGATAAATCCTGAAAAAATAATCAGCGCCACTGAACCAATCACTAATTGATAGCCGGGTATCGTTGAAAACGGCCCGCCGTCAATCGTCATCATCCAAATAATGAATGCAAGCGTCGCGACGATCACTTGCAAAGGCTTGCGCATATCCATTTTATAAATAAGCCAGAATGGTGTCGCAATAAGACCAGCCGCAAAAACAACCCACAGCAATGTGGTATGCAATGTGCCGGGGTCCATCGCAGAAAGCATGCCTAACGCTGCCAGACAGGCGCCTACCGTTTCTGTTGGACAGAATTTCAATAATTTTTCACGAAATGGTTCAGTTGGTACTACGCTTCTTGCCATACAAGCTTCTCCTTTTTTAGTTAACATCCTATTGGTACATAATTTCCAATACAAAATACATCTTACTTGGCGATCAGGGATTACCCGATGCATATGCCCATAATTCAAATACCGTGGCATAATAAATCCAGCCGAAAAATCCTGGTACAGCGGAATGTCCTGATGGATTAAAATAGGGTTTATTACGTACTTTAAGCAGCCACAACAGTCCGCCGACAGTAAATGTCCATAAAACCTGAATCAGGAAAGTGACAATGTAGTTAATCGCATAAAGCGTCAAATAGAGGGGACCTAATATCCTTGCCTGTAACAGATGCATACGTTCGTGTTGCCCTGCGCCACCTAAGTTGATTGTTCCCAATGTCTGTAATACGGAATTACCAAATCCGCTACCGGTTGAGGTCGGCATATAGACAATCCAACCGCTATCCTTACTGCGAGTTTTTGAAATGTTGCCGAAAAATGGATAAATGCAGTTGGCGAAAATGAAACCAAATACAGTGTTAGGCAGGCTCCAGGTCGCATCAATAATCAGTTCCAGCCAACCTTTAAACTCTGATAATGGATAAATCCCGACGATTCCGGCTTCTAAGCCATAACCAAATCCAAATAATGCACCGATTAACGCAGCCCAACCAAGCGGAATGATGTCGCCAGAAATAATGTTTAATAGTACAAACATGCCTGTCATCAGTACCGTACTGACGACGACAGTCAAAAGTCCTTTTACCAATTCTGACATGGTATTTCCTTAATATTTTTATTAATAAGCATATTTATATCAAAAAAATTGTTACATATGGGTTACAAATAATTAACTTAGCGCTCTATCAACCCTCAATGCCTTTATAATTGCCGGGATAGAACCAATTAACAAAAATACTGCCCATATCGCCGCTAGAATAGCAATAACAAGTGCGCCGATGGCATCTGTTATGCTAACGAGAAACCCCGGGACAAACCCATGTAAAAAACTAACAATGATGCTCGCCAGCAGTGATGTCAGGATCAAAAATATGAGGCTCTTGTTTTGCAAAAACCGCTGGTGCGAAAACACCAGAAATCCGGCAAAAAATAACTTTAACGACATGATTATTCCCAGCGTAACAGCCGCACCTTTCGTATTAAAATCTGCGTATAGTGCAAAATAGGCGATGGTTCCAAATGGCACAGCCATCAACAATGACAACATTAACATTAATAACAATAGCGCTTTAAATATCAGCACGATCGAGCCAAGCAATATCAATAACGAAACTATAAACGTGATCACACCCTGGACGCGTCCATAAACTCGTTCTGGCAGAATCAGCGCAACGCCAATTAAGCAGATGATGTAAAGCAGCATCCCATCGATCAACACCAGATACGAAATACCCAGACCAGGCTGGGGCGCATTTTTTATTGTTTCAGCGAGCAGTACTGAACCCATTTCCACGAGCACGGCAATTACCAGCAATATCAAGGCAATAATAAAAAGCGGCTTTCTCAATGAATCCAGCATGTCATTTCCCTGTGTGCATCTCGTTACACATCATTTGAATTTCACCCGTACCAGATTGTTACCAGAACCATTACAGTTCATGCACGACAGTACCAGCGTCCCCCCCGTTGCCATCACAGTGATGTTCACCGGTGCATTGTCAGTGAGTATGGGCAGCTTATTTTCGTCCTTCTCTGACTTTACCTCGGGATCATTGGATGTAAACTGCACTTTGATCCGGGCGCCAGCCGGTTCCATCAGTGTCAGTGTGCCTTTGCGGAAGTCATCTTCTGTGAATGCCGTAATCGCTATCCGGCACGACAGTTTGCTGCTGGATAACTGAATCACCCGGTATTGTGATTGATACAACACTGAGTCACAGCTTGTCTTGTTATCATCGAGCAACTTTGCCACCGGCAGCCCGGGAGCAAAAGGAGACATCAGCTCGCCCAACGATTTCTCCCAGCTGCCTTTTCCTCCCGACTTGCCGGATTTGGCAATGTAGCTGTCTTTGCACGCGTCAGTGCTTTTGTTATCGCACTCCTTCGACGCAAAGTGCGTGCCCACACCAGCGAGATACAAGACCGCCATCATTACCAACGCAATTATTACCAGTTTCTTCGTATCCATACTGTTTCC
The DNA here is from genome assembly GCA_031405795.1 of Gammaproteobacteria bacterium. Classification (GTDB taxonomy): domain Bacteria; phylum Pseudomonadota; class Gammaproteobacteria; order UBA6429; family Thiohalophilaceae; genus JACQBC01. The sequence continues at coordinate 24,822 of JANNJI010000175.1, read as the reverse complement.
ATACTATTTGTTTTATGACTCTAGTGTTACCGTTTGCATGTTTCCATATATTTATTCACCGCGCTGGTATTAACTATTCACATTCAGCCTATTTGTTTGGTTCCGGCGGCGGTGCCTCACGGCGTATTCCTTCCATCGCCTTGAATGGACGTATCTGTAACAGGCGATTGCACTCGGGGTCGCGTCGTGACCGTGCCGCTAAGTTGTCATTACTCGCCTGAGTGCGAGTTTGACCAGTGACACAAACATGGTCAGTCGGCGAGGCCTCGCGCCAAACAAAGCCCATCAGGCAGGTATCCGGCCCATATGCGCCTCCCCTGACTGATCTTCTCGATGCGGCCATCCGATTGTCAGCCATTGTCTGCGCACGAACATCGGGTGTTACACACACATGGTCTCCAGCAAATGCCTCGCGCCAAACAAATTCTGGAAGACATTGGTCCGCACCATAAGGGCAGGCACGCTGAGCAGCCGGGGGATTCTGGGTAGCTGGCTTATCTGGCGGGGGCGGTTTGACCACCACATCCGGCTCTTTCGCTCCCGATGACAAGATCACCCAGGTAATTACTCCACCGACAATGAGCAACACGGCTACACCAGCCAGTATCCATGGCCACATTTTTATTTTCGGCACAGGTGCTGCGACAACATCAGGTGCAGGAACCTCTATAACAATGGGATCTGACAACGTAAAGTCGAGGTTGGGATCTTTCAGCGAATAGACCAGTAATTTAAGGTTGTATTTGCCAGGCGCCGCATCCTTCGGTACATCGATGACAAGCGTAACTTGTTCTGATCCCTGATCACCCAAATCACGTTCAACCGGTTCTTTAGGTTTTGCCCATTTCTTTTGCTGTGGACTGTCAAACTGAGTTTGAAAGCCAATGCGCAAGCGGGAGCCGTAGACGTTAGTAACCGTAAAGGTTTTTTCCGCACGCTCGCCTAGTTTTATCTTAATACTTCGTTTATCGCCTTCCGGCAATTGAATCGTCGTTATTGTTGCCATAACTTTCTCCTCATATACATTTAACCTGCTTCAAGACAGCGGCCAGAGTAAACAAAAAATGGTCATTATTTTTTCCATACAATGTAATTTGCTTCTCATTCTTTATTGTTTCTCTGGCGCCACCAGTGGTGCCACTTCACGACGTATTACCCCCAATGTATTTATACTTTTCATATTAAAAGTGGGTGAAATGACCGCCTTGTAGGGATATATCGTCGACGAACCCTGGGTAACAATAAAAGTTAACGGTGTAAGCGGATCAACCGAAGCACCCGCAGCAGGAATGTGCGACAGAACTGTATTGGTAGACCTACCAATTACAAACACTCTTCTGACTGCACCCAACCGCAGATTCATATTATTGAGTTGATTGACGACACTATCCAGGTTTTGACCGCTGAAATTCGGAATAGACAACATCTGTTTCTCAACAACCAAGACAACTGTTGAGCCGGGTTTTACAGCAGTCGCTGAGACGGGTCGTGTACTCAGAACATGTAAGCCTTGCGCCCCGGTTTTCACCAGTTCCACTTGAACCATTAAACCCAATCCTTCCAGTACCGGCTTGGCTTGCGTTAGCAACTGTCCTGCCACACTGGGGATGATTACAGATTGTGTTTCCACCGATAACATAATTTCAGCATCCGGTGCTACACGTGTACCAATTTCCGGATCGGTTTTTAAAACAGTTCCACCGGGTGCGGATCCAGTTTTTTGCTCATTGACAGCACCCAATTTTAATCCATTCAATTTAAATTCATGCTGGGCTTGAGTAACCGTCATCCCTTTTACGTCGGGTACGCCGACAGAAAATATTTCAACAACCAATTTTATGGGTTTTAGATCCGATTTTTTTACTGTGGTATCCGCCGCTGGTGACTGCGACAAAACCTCCCCCACTTGTGCCTTGCCGGTCCTTTCTTCGGTAACTTCGCCGAGAGGTATTTTTTTGCCTTCTAACAGCGTGGTTACTTCATCAATGGGTTTACCAACAAGATTGGGGATTATCACGTTTGTTGGCAGTAATATCCACGTCACTACACCAATGATCAGCAGTGTTGTTACACCTGCCACGATCCACGGCCATATTTGTTTTGGCTTTGGCGCGATAGCATCCACAGCGGTTACCTCGACAACAATGGGATCAGACAAGGTGAAGTCAAGATTTGGATCTTTTAAAGAATAAACCAACAGTTTTAGATTATATTTGCCCGGAACGGCATCTTTTGGTATCTGTATCTCGAGTTTGACTTGCTCTGATCCCTGGTCGCCAAAATCACGTTCGACTGGTTCTTTGGGCTTGGCCCATTTTTTTTGCTCTGGTTTGTCAAATTGACATTGAAAGCCGATGCGTAACTGTGATCCGTATATGTTGGAAACTGTAAAGGTTTTTTCCACATGATCGCCTGGTTTTATCTTGATAACGCGTTGATCACCTTCTGGCAATTGAATTGTAGCTATTGTTGCCATACATTTTCTCCTTGTTAAATCTGGCTAAACTCAAGTTCGTAAGTGACATATGCCGGTTTTTCACCATTGACAATTCGGGTAATGAGTTGTTGGTATTGTGACGCGGCCTGTGGGGCGCGAATCAGAATATGAAAAACTCGCTTGGTACTGTCTTTATCTGTCACCGCCTCATCAATTATAAAACCACGGACGCCTGTTGCTGTTTCTAAAAAAACCTGTAATCCTTTGGCGGTGCCACGCCATTGTGACAACTCTGCCGCTTTCGCAACAAGTTCACGTAAGCGCCCAGGTTCTATTACCACCGGGGCCAATTGTGATGAAGACGATCGCTCTGTTGTTGTGCCAAGATAGCGATCAAGATCAACCCATTTCGCCAGGTAGCGGACAAATGCATCCGGCGCCGTATAAGGGCTAAAATACGTATCAATTTTTTCCAATACCGTTTCTGACGGCGAAAACATGCCAATCATGACATCCAATAATGCATCCAGTGGTTTACCCGTCTGCAAGCCACGCTGATAAACTTCCGGCAGTAGTTTTTGAATATCGCTATGCTTCATCTTCGCTGACCACCTCTATGTCATGTTCGGCAGAACAAAACAACCACGTTTTTGGCAGCGTCACTTCATCCGTAAACTCATTGTTGGAACACTTAACATAGTTAACACCACTGTCCTCGCTACGATAAATACCTTTTATTCCTGCCGCGATGACAAACTTTCCTGCCGGATCTGTCACGACACTGTCCACAATTTCCAATCTGCCGACTTCATGTAGTGGCAATCCACAACTCACGTCTGGAATCAACCAGGTTGGATCTTGTGCATCCACATCCAAGCGTAAAACGCCTAATCGTGATGTAGCCGCAAAAATACGCGAACGTTGAAAGGCCAATGAACGGCAACTACCGCCTTTCCAACCTGTGTTATAAGGCCGCCAGCCTTCATTATTTTCCACTGAACCGGTCAGGCGCCAACGATAACAACCCGTGCCAGCTTGATCTCCGGGCGCAGCAACCCCCGCCCATAAATATTGATCCAGGTCACGTCGTTGCACGGCAAGTACAGGAATCACCTCACCATCAAGACCAATTGGTTTGAATGTATTTGGTCGGCCACCTTCGGATGAAAGAAACACACCTCGTTCGCCGCGTGCCGCCACAGCAACACTGGTACCACCCCAGGCACCGGTCGCGACAACCACCGCCACAAAACCAAGATCTTTACTCGCCTCATCCACCACGATTTGTCGCGGCACCGCACCGGGTTTTGCTTCAACTTGAAACAAACCTAACTCGGTGGCAAGCAATAGATTGGCAACACCGTCACGCTCGATCCAAGCCATATCTTGAATATGAAATTTCGTTTGTGGGCCCAACTCCCAACTCTCTCCACAGTCACGTGAAAAATGCAAGCGTGAGCCAGACTTTTCTCCATCTAACCGCGTCGCAATCGCTACCAGGCCTGCATGTTTTGATAGCGCACCAATCTCCGGCGGATACGGTTTGATTAAATCGATCACTTCACCGTTAAACTGCCCGACAGTTTCCCAGCCATTGGCATTATTTAATGTTCTGAAGCACATGTTTTCTTCACCAACATACCACGTGTCAGGCTGATACATATCTGCGGCGAGTGCACGCACTGCTTTATCAGGTGCATTCTCAACGACAAGACGAACCTGCGCGACAGAGATGACGCCAGGTTCATAACTCATGATCTTATAAACATCCCAACCTGTTAAGGATCGGCCAAACGACCACGCTTTGACATTGGGTGGTGTCGCTAAGGGGCTGATGGTTTGATAGAGTCGTTGTAATAAACGCTGTTTCACTGCTGCTGCGTCTTCCTCGCGATGCACAATAACACGCGCCTTTACTTGAACCGTTTTGAGTCGTGTCCAAATCGCCTCTGTGGTAATTCCCATGGGCTTTCTTTCATCGATAATCTGTTGTATCTGTATGCGTGCCGTATCGGTCTGATGCTTTTGTAACGTCTCGACAGTAACCTGACCAAATGCCCCGCGCATTTCTTTTGGTACCTGCGGGACCAATAATATTTGTACGGTGCCAGGTGTTGCAAAACACCATTGTGTCGCTTTGGTAAAGGCCTGCGCTTGTTCAATTGCGCCGGAATTGCGTGTTGCGACCAACTCAAAATCTCTGGCGGTCACCACCCGACGTAAGGAATGAAGCTCAATCGGACCTCGTAATAAGGCATTTTCCAGGCTTTCGACTGCACGCCCACCCGTGGCAGGGTCGGCGTTGCTAACATCAAGACCGGGTAAAGGATCTTTCAGTACAGTTAATGTTTTGGCACTGACATTGCCTTCCATACCACCGCCGCGAAAATATGACAGCAGAATGCCTGCGCCATCTTTAGGAATGGCTGCCAAGGCTTCTGGTAATTCCGCCAACGCGCCGCCTTTCTTTTGCATGCGCAATGCGGGGGCAAAATTGATAACGCCATTGGTCCGGTCGGCAACATAAACATATTTATCATCACCCACATTACTGAAATCTTCCACCTCACGCCAAACTCGATAGGTTTTTCCTTCATGGTTTATCGCTGCGGTGCCTACTTCCAACTCTTCGTGAATAGCCTCAACGGCAACAACAAGGTTTAAACTATCGCCAATCGGCGCAACAATAGGTGGTTGGCGTGCGGATATAGCCAAGCCCGGCATGCCGGTACCATAACCGGCAAATTCTGTTTCGATCATGTCACAGTGATAGGCCATCACTTCGGATTGTATTGCACCCTCGGCCAGAGTAATCGTCTCTGCAGTTACAAACACGGGTGAGCCGGAGCTTCCTGTTGCATGCGCGGTTGTCACCCGTGTGCCACGCTTAATTTCCAATGGCTTATCCTGTGGACGACTCGCTTTGAATGTCAGCCGGACACTTGCAGCAGCCGGCGGCTGTATTTGCACACCAATCAGTTGTAAATAACGCACATAATTTTTTTCCGGCACTTGATTCAACCGAAACATCATGATGTCTGTTAAATACGCAAATACATCTAACAACATCATGCCAGGATCGTTTACCGTTAAATCGGTCCATTCGGGGCAGCGTTGTGCAATTCTACGGCGTCCCTCAGCGACAAGGTCGTCGAATCTGCGGTCATCAAGTTTAGGCGTTGGTAGCGTCATATTATTCTGTTTACGACATAGTTATTGGAAAAATCATGTTGCCAGTGGCTGAAGTACGACGAACGCGGTAATTCAGCATAATATCCATCCTGGAGGATTCGTTTTTATTAAACTCCGCATCCAAGTGCAGGATATCAATCCTCGGCTCCCATTGTCTCAATGCCTGGCGTACAAGATGAATGGCCAGACCGAGTGTTGTCTCATCTGTTGGCATAAATGCCAATTGATCCAAATCACACCCGTAATCATGCCGCATTACTCGTTCGCCTTTTGCAGTGGATAATATTAATAATATCGCTTGGCGCACCGAGGCATCTTCGTCAACCATTTGCAGACCACCATTTTTGGTAATCTGTAAACCTGCCATGCTGTCGATCGAATCGAAATCCGGATGGTGAAAATACACTGCACGATTTTTTATAGCCACATTACACCTCCGAAACTAAATCCTGGCCTGGTTTGCGTACTTTATAGATGACGGTGCCCGGTGGTGTTCCATTGGTAAGCCCCGTCACGGTATCCAGGCACACTCGACGATTTTCAATTCGAATTAAATCGGAATAACCAGCCTGGACTCTCAATGTTTGAAGGCACGGAAAAATACCGACACCCACCATTGGGCAGCCCACAATTGGGCGTTGTTCCGGATCGGCTTCGACTAAAACCCCTCGACCTGTGACGGTCACCAGGTTTTGTGTCGCTATAATCCCAACAATACCGGTTTCATGCGCACATACGACGATTGCATCTTGTGTCATTATTTTCATCATGCCCTCGCAAAATCAATCGATTGGCCACGCATGACTATTGCCTGTCCTGGCGCTTCGATCTCCAGCTTAACTTTGGAATGGATGGTGAGTTTTTCACGGGATAGTTCGATATAACTGCCATCGCTATTGGTGATTTTTGCTCTGCCAGGCGACAAGCTAACTGTTGTGCCTTTGCCGTTAGAAATGGCTACCGTATCTTTTTCATCATCCAGTTTTATACGTTGCCCACCAGGCGTCTGAAAAAGATAACGGCGAATTGCACCATTGACCACACCCGCATCGGGTGGTGACACAGAGCCATAAAGACCACCGAGTACAATAGCCTGTGCAGGATCACCGTGATTAAACACAAGTAAAACCCGATCACCAATGTCGTTTAAGGCAATAATACCTTTATCTTTGCCTGCACCCGGCGCCACAATTTGTAACCAATCCGTTTCGATATTATTGTAATTTGGCAGCTTCACACGAATTCGACCAAGGCCCTCCGGATCGTCAACCCGCGTAACAATACCCACGGTAGTTGCCGTGCTATGTTTCTTTTTGCTGTTCGGAGGCGGAGCGGTTTCAAGTATCGACAAAAACCCATGTTTATGATCAATCGTGTGCGTAACCGCTGTTAATACATAATTACCACTAATCGCATCTGCGATACCACTGACAGTGATCGGTATACCTGGCTGCAATTGCGCGTTGCCGGTAGCAACGCCAAAAAAAACCACCGCTCCTGCCACGCGTCGATCAAGCTCGGCCTGGGCAATAACCTCAGCCTGGCTGGCATTTTGAACAACTTCGTCAACCAGTATCCGCTCACCTGTCCCACCAACGCTGTCCGCTGGAATCTCGGTAGTTACTGAACGGCCAACACGCGCCACACTGGCATAACCGCTGTGTTCTGCGGCTAACCAAGGATCCCATCCTGTTGTTGTTACGGAATGACATGCAGGATCACCATTTGCAACAACGCGCGCCTCAAGCAACGAGTCACCCAGTGCTAATAGAGCCGGTTCGCCAAACCCTTTTAAGGTCAGAAACTGCAACACATTATTTCGTAGCGTAAAGTACAAGCCGCAACGCTCAGAAAGTTCCGTCATAAATTCCAGATCGGATTGGCGAAACTGCACAAGCTTTTTCCAGACCGGCCCGCTTTCAGTTGCTGCAACTGACATCCCTAGGCTCGCTGAAAATGTCCGCGCCAATTCAACAAGGGTTACTTCGACATGTGCACACACGGGTTGACGTTTACGAAGTTGGTGGAGATTATCATAACCACGTATTCGAACTGTTCTATCATTTGAAGAGCCGTAATCATACTCTATCGCGGTAATTTGCCCTTGGAACAGCGATGTGTTTTGGCTGTCAATAGAAATATATAATTCTGCGCCTATTATTAATTGATTTGACGTTGCGATAGTTCCATCTGGATCTATGAAAGTCATTTCACACAAGGTTGGCAACGAAAGGCGCTGTTGAACCCGTAAACCCGACAACACACGCCCATCGGCAACTGACATAGCCGTCCCATTTATTTCGATGGTTAACTTCGGCAGCGAAACTAACATATCCATAACCACAATCCTTATGTTAAAGCCGGTACTTCGATTGAATCGCCACCCGCTAAATCCAACGGATTGGTAATATCATTAAATATGGCCAGATGCCGCCAGAATCGTGTATCACCATAATACCGATAGGCAAGTTGATCCAACCGTTCACCGGATACCGCGGTAATCTTAACTTCAGTATCACTTTCTTCGCTGGCAATCAGCGTATTTTGAAAATCGAATTCCGCTTGTTCCAAATCAGGCAATTGAGTTTCAATATTATTCATTGGCGCCAGTGTCGCAGATGAGGCAACACGCCTTAATATCAGGCGCAACCAGGAACGCCTGGGTAAACCAGACGGTGTAAAAAACTCCAGCCGCTCGGCAATGGCTGTGATGACCCCTGGAATATTCCATTGTTTACCCCACAGGAAACAGCACAACGGGAGTTTTTTGTTCATGTCGACTTGCTTGGTGTTTTCCGCTAAATTCCAGAGCGGCCGGGTTAAGTCCCTGACATCATTGCTCGTGATCGATGAGCCTGGTAACGACACGTCAAATAACAGATCAAGTGTCAACTCCGTGCAGCCACCATTAGTTAACTGCAATGGCTCATCGGCTAATTCAGTGCCCGTAATAAATCCGCCAACTGACTCACGTGACTTTATCCCTGCACGGCGTCTTAAAACCAGGCTTCCGGGATTTAACATGCATCCCAAGCGCTCGCCGCTGCTCTCAATCAGAAATGCTACGCGTTCCATACTTGACCTTGTTGTTCCATATCCAGCTCACGACGATGCATAAGCTCACGGTAATAATCGGCATGCGACATTTCATGTACATACGCTGTATCAATTACTTGATCCATCAAGGGAAATTCCGGCCAATGTTGCACATTACCGCTTGAGTTATGTCCATCATTAATATGAATTATTGGCGCGGATTCGCCAAGTTCCGGCCAATGCCTTGCTCCTGGATCAGTCTTTATGCCCGACTCCGATATTGATTTTTCAGCAATATAGAAATTACCCTTTACGATTGATGCTGGAATATGCTGAACATGTTCTGCAATATTTCGTGTAAAATTTATTTTTTCTTGCGGCTCATCAATACAGACGTCTGATTTATCGAATATGTTTTTTTCGTTGTAAAATTCAGCATAAAATGCATTGTATTTTTCACGTTTTACAATGCTTAACGTTAATGATGCGGCTTTATAGCCATCATCATCGGAATGGCCTGTTGCTAAAAGGCTATAGTGTTGCTGAATTTCGTGTTTGTTATATGCAGCTGGTTGGTATTGAATGCCACCGTCTGTAATATAGTTCTCGATTTTATACTTATCTTTTTGTGTTTTAACTTGGCCATACCCCGCGCCGACCATTTCCCGTACCGTTTCATTTAAAAATGGTTTTATGTCCCTCTCTTTTTCCGTTGCAACAACCCCACGTGTAGCAGCACCACTATCATTAACTGGTGACTGCAGACTGGTGGGAGTTACACTACTTTCGTTAACATCCGCTGCGGATTGTGGCATTATTTCCAGGTCAACTGTATTAGAAAAAGTGACTATTGGGCGCGACATTAATTCTTTATTTATATTTTCCGCTGCTACATAATTCGTTTCTTTTGAATTGCGCGGCTCTTGTTCACCAGGCATATCCAACACGGCTTCGCCGTTTACTGAATCATTGCTGATTTCGTCCACTGACGGTGGAATTGTCACTAGTTTCAGGATTGCATCTGCCCAATTCCGCAGTATACGCTCGAGCTTAAGCAGTAATATTTTCTTTAACTTGTTTAACATTGCCTATTTCTCGTTTTATACTGCCAAATACCAATGACAAGCTTTCTATTGAAAAAGCACTTTTCAACGCATTAAAACAGCCTGCCTTCCATTCGCGCGGCCATGCATTTGCGAGGTTCCAACGTGTTTCTTCCAACTCCGGATCTATATTCCGTAAAACAATCGATACCTGACGCGGAACAATCTCACCTTCGACAGTTTTTAATACCCAATCCCACAGATCCATTGACGTTGTCATACCGCGACTTAAGGTGACACAACCATAACGAGGCTCGCCTGCCAAATGATACACAGTCCCACCGCCACCGCCTTCGCAATAAGCGATGGTTTCAACCTTAAGATGCAAACCTTCGACTTCATTGAACCCACCCACTTGCAGGCCATCAATTTCAACCAGAAAATTAAAGGCTAAATAGGGATCTTTTCTGACATTTATTTGCATCTGATCGCCATACCTATGTTGACTTCCACTTTATTACTTACCCGCTTTTGCCTGCATTATTTTATCGAGGCCTTCATGTGTCAGTTCAAGCGTTTCAATCGCAACCTCGCTACCTGTGGCATTAAAGTGCGGGCCAACCCACTTCACCGGCCATGCATCAGTAAAGTTCCAACGACCTTTTTCTGCGCCTGTGTCGTCCAATAAAACGATAGAGCCATTTTTGCGTTTAATCTTTCCATCTTGCGCATCTTTACGCCAATTCCATAGCTCAGGATCATCGGTAACCCCCCGCATAAGAACAATCCTTGAATATCTGACCAATCCTGGCAATTGCCGAACCGACAATTTTTCACCGCCTTCGCGATAATTAACAATGTCCTGACTTGAATCCAAACCAAAACATTCCTTAAACCCAGCGCGGGTTATACCATCCATTTCTACAATGAAGTTATATTGCCGGTAAGGATCTCTTCGTTCTCCTGTTGCCATGTCTTTTCTCCTTGATAATTTATGTATTCCAGATACGATCTAATAAATGAACACCGTTGTTGCTATGTACAATGTGCATTACAACAAATTCACTTGGCACTGATGGTGCCAGCCCGATTTCAGTTATAATTGTTCCTGCATTTATCATATTGACAGTGTTTGTGTCGGCATCACATTTAACATAGAACGCTTCACGCGCTGACTTACCCTGCAATGCTCCACGCATGAATAATTCTGTTAAATAGGCCGTTAATGCACGTTCAAGGCGAGCCCATAATCTTGGATGATTAATTTCAAATACAATATCGGATAGATTTTTATCGCACCAGCATCCCACACTCATTAAAAGCCGCCGCACATTGATATAACGCCAGGTTGGTGTAGCACTCAATGTTCTTGCGCCCCAAATACGAATACCTCTGCCTGGAAAAATACGTAAACAGTTAATCCCGTGTGGATTTAAACGATCTTGTATCTCAACATTAATATCACTTTCAATACCGACAATACCTTTAAGCTGCACATTTGCCGGAGCTTTGTGTACGCCAATCTGCCTATCAGTGCTTGCATAAACCCCGGCGACATGCCCACACGGCGGGACAACCTTACCGCATGGCTCAGTATCAGAACTCACAACCACCCAGGGATAATAAAGTGCGCCGTTATTCGAGCGCAGTGCTTGCCGCTGCCGTACCACGGTATGTTCATCACTTGCGTGAAGCGAATCCAGTACGGCAAATCGATTACCTTGTTTTTCACAATGGTCCAGTAATGCCCTTTGTAACTCGATAGCATTTTCTGGATTTAGCATCACATCTGGCGCACACACAAGATCGCATTCTTCCCATGACTCCAAAAATTCCAAACACCGTCGTAATGCAATTTCAATATCACCCTCGAGTGGATAAACGTAACAAATCTTACCGCCATTTTCGAAAAATCCCTGTACCACATAACCCAGGAAACCTGTCGTTACCGGCTCTCCAAACTTTTGCAGAAAATCCTGCCAGCTGGTAAGCACATAGGATGATTGATCATCTGTCTTATTTGGCGAGCATCGTGTGTAGCCAATAAAAACAGGTACGCCCGTCTGCAACCCAGGCGCGGGTGGCGGAACGATTTCTCGTATGTAAACACCGGGCGAATAATATTGTGACATTTTTTTCCTGGTCTGTTTTTTCCGATAATGGATTTATATTATTCGGCTGTTGCTTCTGCTTGCCATTGACTGATACGGAATACAACAAACTCTGCCGGTCTGGCAACAGCAACACCAATTTCAGTTACAACCTGTCCCAAATCACGTATTTCCGGTGGATTTGTTTCTGCATCACATTTGACATAAAAAGCCTCTTGCGGGCTGTTGCCAAACAATGCACCATCGCGCCATACGTTGGTCAAATAGGCGGTAATATTTCGCGTTATTTTTGCCCAAAGGTTAGGCGTGTTTGGTTCAAATACGACCCACTGGGTGCCCTCATCAATAGATTCACGTAGATAAAGAAACAGTCGTCGCACTGATACATATGTCCATTCATCATTTCTGGCGCCACCGATGGTTCGCGCGCCCCACACCTTCACATTCCCATTTATGTGGCGTATACAGTTAATCCCAACAGGATTTAATCCATCTTGCTGTGCCTTGCTCAGGCGATACTTAAGATCATCCGGGCTCGCCACCCCTCTGATTACTACGTTTGCTGGCGCCTTATGCACCCCACGTTCAGCATCAACACGTGCATAAATACCAGCAATGTGACCACTCGGCGCAATATAACGTTTGCCATTTCCGTCTGGATTGGTGATTTTTAATGCCGGATCAAAAACACGAAACCAGGGAATATACACTGCAGCATAGTTTGAATCCTGCGGTTCACTGAGTTTATCCCGATCAAAGGTTCCATCAGTCTCGGTTTCTTCCGCACAATCCAATATTGCGAATCTGTCACCCATTTTTTCACAATGCGTAACAAGTGCGCTACGTACGTCTGCATCGGCGATACCGGGCGCCGCGACGATAGAAATTTCATCGATGGATTCGAATTTTTCCAGCGCAGTAGTAAGTATCTTGGATTTTTCTTTTACGCGCACAACAAAACAGCGTGTTCCACCATTATCAAAAAATCCATTAACCGCATGCAGCAATTTTCCATGGCCGTCATCAGTTGAAAAATCACCAAAAAATTTTCTGAATTCGCTTTTATTGGTGACTAATTTAACTTCACCAGCATCGATTGGTTTAAACTCTTTCGTTATAAAAGGACTGTTTTGACCACTTGTTGTTCTGGCCGCACGTCTTCTTGCAGCGGCGCCCGGCGCAGGCTCAGCCATATCAACTGGTTCAGCTTCCGATTCAGTAGCCTTCTTGGATGGATCATAGTCAGGGTTTTCAAAAGGAATTTGGATGACATCAGCGAAGATACCAATAAATCCAGCGGTAGATGTTCCAACACCGTTAATTGGTGCCGTGCCTGAAGGAACCTCATGAACATAAACTCCCGGCGATAGATAATTTGCCATAACATTTTCTCCTTAATAATATCCTGGCACTGCTGTGATTAAATATATAACTATGCAAAAAAATACCGTATCTTACATAAGATCGGTCATCATAAAGCCATTTCTTTGATAACATTCATATTGATTACTTTTTCTTTAACTAGCATTATATTTTCTGGCGCTTGCTTTTCAATACTGGCAGTCAAGGTATAACTAAGCATTGATCGAGGTTTAATACCAAGCGAATTCCACATATCATAAATATTATTTGCCATGTTTTTATTAAATTTTAAAAACGTTTTTCCTGATCTATTGTTAACGCTATGGTTCGAAGAATCACCTGCTTTAACCTCATAGGATAATAACGTTGCGAACACCTCCCCAAGCAAACGATGTTCACTCTCGATAGTGGTCGCCCAAGTCGTAATAATATAGCTACAGTCCAACCATAATGGCGCACGTTTTTTTGACACTGTGCCGTCTGCATTTTTGTCAACAAACCATTCATTACTACGTAACTCACTGTTTTCACGAATGTCATAAAGAAAACAGTTAATTGCAGGAAGTTCCGGTTTAAAACCAACATCAGGTGTTACAAATAGAATATTTTTCTCGTTCAGACCATTGGAAAGTCCGCTTACTATCAAATTTTTTAATATGGCATCAAAATCATTAAACATTTATTATTTCACCTGGTTAAATTTCGTTAAAATTACCGTTAATCCTTTTCTTTATGCGCATAAACCGTTTTGTTTCCATTTATAACAATTTTTTTCACTACCCCTTCACGCACCAAATGCTCTAACGCTTGTTGCACAACATCTGTTGCTTTTGTATACCTCTGCCGAGCCAGCCACCAAGTAACTACACCCTCCAGGCTATCTGCCGCATTTGGGTGATCCACTAAATACTGATCAATTTCTTTAGCTACCAAAATAACATCGCTGCGATTTTTTTTTTGCATATTTAATGCGTTATATAATATTTTTCCATTCTTAAGCTCTGTATCAGCAATACATGTGCCAAAATATTTTTACCGCTAACTTACTGAATTAGTTGCTATTAATATTTTCATACTTTTAATGCTGGGTCACGCCCGACCCGGTTATTTATATAAAACAAAATATTCAGCAGTAAACATGGCATTACGGCATGGGTAACTTTACACCCATGCCGGGTCAAACATCACCCGGATTCAAACCTTGTCTTGTTAACAAAATAATTGCCATCGCTGATTATCACAACAATGTAAATATTTAATCCGTATTATGTAAATAAGTCACATTTTATCGGTAAATAATTTACTGATATTTAAAATAGCAAACTCTAACGTTCACATTGTTAGAGAAGATATCTTTCTCTATTAATAAGACAAATTGTCAATTGTTTTTTCAGTACTTAGGAGGCTATATGAAGTCAGCAATATTAATATTAAGTGTATGTATATCTTCGTGTGCAACGATGCAAAATGAAGATGGCAGCAGTCCATTAACGGATTTTTTTGGAGGAGTGGTTTCAAGTGCTGCGGGGAAGGAAATTGATAATCGGGCTAAAATCACAAAAATGGAAGTAGTACAGAAGCTTGGGAATGCCGTTTCTATACAAGTCTTTTACAAAGATCTATTCAAACCGGATGGCGTTCAATTTCAAGCAAAAGCTGTAAAAAATGGTTCGCGCATTCCAGGAATCACAAGTACCGTAGAAACACCTGGCACTATGAGTGGGACAGTGGATTTAACATTAACATGGTCAGATGCGTTGGTAGGTCGTACAATTGACTCAAACCAAATTGAAATTGAGTTATCACGAGATGGTACGCCTGTTAAAACACGTACATTCAAATTAACTAAAAACTGGAATGCGATGGCTGAACCTGATGTAGATTCTCCAAAACCGCCAACGGTTGGCGTAACTTCACCAGCTACGCCAGCAACACCCGCTACAACCGTTGCATCCCCCACAACAACTACTCCTGTAAAAAGGCCCCCTTCCATTCTTCCTATTTCTACGATTATTAACGAACAACGTCAATTATCAACAGGTATTATAGCTCCTCTCCCTGTGAATACTTGTTACAATGCCGTTCAAGGAAAAATTGCATGGGATTATTCCGGCCATAAAACTTGGTCTGATGCCAATGTACAGTCACTTTGCAAAGGCAAGGAAACCAGTATCCAGCCAGCCCGGTGTTTCGAAAAAGTTATGCATGGCAATGTTAGCCGGGGCAACAACACAAAATGGCAATGGAATGAAGCTATTAATTTATGCCAAGGTTCAAATAATGCGGATGTGACTACCAGTTGTTTTTCTCAAACAATTGCTTTGCGGCGTCAAGTGCAAGACGCAATTATTGCCTGCAAAACTAAGTAATCTATATTAAAATACAAGGTGAGGGTTACCCGATTTATCGGTAACCCTCCATCAACACGCACCATAAAATAATATCAATCCCAGGTAATACCTAAAAAATCAATAGTCACAAATTATTCATTATTACTAAAGCGAAGATTAATTTCACGATTTAATTTGATGTTTTTTCAGAAGTTTACCTAATGCGCGCCGCTCTTTACCTGCGATCTTTGCCGCTTTACTGACATTACCAAGTGATTCTGCCATCAACCCAGAGAGATAATTTTTCTCAAATTCCTTAATCATATTGTTTTTTGCCTCATTAAAACCCATGGTAAATAACAATTTATTTCTTCGATCGGGAAGGTTTTTTCGACGCTCAGTATGCCCGTTTCCAACATTTACAGTATGAATAGTATGAATTGCGGCTCCCTCTGCGAGAAGAAACATACGGTGTATTGTGTTTTCCAATTCCCGTACGTTTCCGGGCCAACTATAATTTTCCAACCACCGAAGGGCATTCTTGTGTAAAAATTTATCAGGTTGGTGATAGTGTTCCCGACAAAGTTGCAGAAAATGCTCTGCCAGAATGCGGATATCACCGCCTCGCTCACGCAGCGGTGGTAAGGTTATGGACATAATATTAATACGAAAATATAGATCTTCACGGAAGGCGCCTTGTTCAACCAACGTCCGAATATTGGAATTTGTTGCCGTAATAATTCTGACATCCGCTTGCTTGTATTTTTTAGCGCCCAAGGGTCTGTATTCCTGATCTTGCAGAAAACGTAACAGTGCAACCTGGGCCTTGGGTGACATCGAATCGATTTCATCAAGAAACAATGTTCCGCCATCCGCCTGAGCAATAAGGCCCGGCTGGTACTCTTTTGCATCCGTAAATGCGCCTTTCTCATGGCCAAACAATTCATTTTCAAGCAGATTATCCGGTATTGCACCACAGTTGACCGGCACGAAAGGATGGTTTTGCCTGGCACTTAAGTAGTGTATTGCGCGCGCAGTAACTTCTTTACCAGTACCCGTTTCGCCTTCAATGAACACCGACACATCGCAGTGGGCAACTTTTTTTATAAGATTGAGAGACTGAACAAACTTATTCGATTGGCCCAGCAAATTAAGTGAAATAAATTCCTCTTGTACTTTCCCACAATCAGCAGGCGAGTTCCAGGATTTCCCCTCCAGGCTGGCAAGCCGTTCAAGGCGGCATGTTAATTCCTGCGCGTAACAAGGCCAGGTCGTGAAATCATCACACAATTCCAACAATTTTACATTTTCATTAATTTTCTGATCGCCTATGATGGCAAAGGTTGGAGATCGGTTTCCCTTTGTCAATGCAGTGCGTAATTTGTCTTGAAGAAATATATCTTTATCAAGTAATAATACTGAAAGGTTTGTTGGTTGAAGCGCTATTGAAGATAGCCAGTTATCACTTTTGACGATTTTCACCCGGTAACCGATGTCTGATATCATTCTGTACACCGCATCACTGTTAATTTGCGAAGTAAAAGGTATCAGATTTAATAGCCTGTGTTCCATCTTTGCATCCTGGCGTGAAAATACCTGCGAAACGCTGTTCGTATTTGGCTTTGGCCATTACTTGGTTATTTATCCTGCTAAAACTGGCATTGGAGGTAATATACAAAGTCTGCTTGATGGGACAAATGAAAAATTCCCCGGCGCAGGCTGGAATATTCACTTGTTAACCTTTTTCACCTATGCTAGTGAAAGGCGGGTGAACTGATTTTATTGGCTAAGACTGGTGCTAAGATTTCACAAAGAAAGCAACAATGCAGTTGCTGTATGGCCGACCAGGTTATCACATAAACAAATTCGGCACTGAACGTTTTAACGTCGAAAAAATCTCCGGGACTTCCACGTCAATAATTTGATCGCCGACCCAGCGCCGATTTTTTTCACCCATTTGTTCAGTGACCCGATCCCCAAAAAAACGTCGCATCGGGAAACTCGGGCCACCGTTGTCGGCATCATAAGAAAACTCCGCGTAATCCGCCAGGCGTATATTAAGTAAATCAATAAATTCCTGGCGGTACTCACCCGGTCCCAGCATTTCTTTTTTATTGTCATACATATTTTTGGCAGACTTAGCCGCTAATTCCGTCATGAAACGCACACGGGAGTCGGCATCAAAACGATCGATTGTCATGCGATCAATAACGTGCAGGGTAAAACACAGAAACTCTGCAATGATATTCAAGCGTTGTGGTTGCGTGTCAGTTTGAAATTCGTGGTTTTCCATGTTCAGGATACTGTTTTGTGCAATCCGCCAGGCAATAAAGGCCAACGCGGCACCCACCTCTTCCACCGAATGGGTCTTATCTTTACGATTCCACTTGCTCCTCACACGCACGTTTTTTTACCTCACCGACTAATTCTCTGAAAAACCATGTGCCTACCAGATGCCAAGCCGGTAAGGCTGGCAACACCATGCTATCTATGTTAGCCTAAATTCAGTGTATTCTACCCAGAATTTACTGCCTCACAAGTGAATAATTATCGCCTACACTACCCATATGAGTCTGGATTTACAGCAAATTAAGCAAACAGTACAGAAAAATTGCCACATTGCCGACGCCACTGCCGCCGGGAACTACACGATGTGCATTTATCTGCTCAAGATGCGTGAATATTACCGCTGGGAACACGGCTATAACTTCGGTGATCCGCTACCCAACGATAGTGTCGGCAATTGGCTGCGTTCACGTGAGCAACTGTGGGAAACCTTGCAAGATGAATCCTTTAAACCCCTTGCCATTAATGGCACAACGTACGACCCATTTGATTCAGCTGCCATCAACACTGCCTTAGCCCCTCAGCATCTTATATATAGTGGTGGATTTGGATACAACGTGAAGCCCCATTTTTTTCTTGGCGTCCTGGAAAAACATGAGGTCCATCAGGAATTCGACATCTATGTTTCCGGCGACGAATATGCCTGCGACTTGACCTCACCACCGGCCATGAGTCAGGGGAAAAATATTTATATTCGCCGTGATGCGTTACGGCGCATGTTATGGGAAAAATACGAACAGTGGTTATGGAATAAGCCAGACAATGCCTTGGGCCGCGCCTTGGCATATTATGATTTTGAGTGCGACTTGGATCTGGCATTAGATACAATGACTCAGAACGAATTGCAATCCGTCATTTGGCACGAAATCGGCGAGGTCATGGCGCACTATCAACTTGGCGAAGACTGGGAGAAATTGCTACTACAAGTACCACACTCAAAATTAGAAATCATGTTGCGTGCTGTACGTGATCTCTATGCGGATACCCTATCGACATTGCCGCAAATACTTGAACACGAAAATGCGGCGGCTTTGCATTTTTTCTTCGCCAATCTAACCAATATGCGAAAATATTTATTTCCTGGTATTATTGCCGTCTACGAAGACTGGCACCGTACCGGTGATAGTACAGAACTATATCGTGTTAGTAAGGAAAGTGTGGTGCATTGGAGCACGTTATGTCAGCGCATCATGTCATTCATCGAAAAGCATCCTGCTGACTTTAACCAACCGCTGATGGATTTGATCGACAACAATCGCCTCTGAAAAACCGAATAAAATGCACATAAAAACCCTTACCCCACTATCGACCATCGTCGAAGTCAAACCTGATGCTTTCATATTTGAAAAAAATTACGCCCTTTCTACTGAACAATGCCTTGACATGATTCAGCGTTTTGAACAGCATCAACATGAACAGTATGAAGGTCGCATCGGTCAATTGGCGGAACAGGATCGGAGTATTAAAAAATCCACGGATTTAGTTGTCAGCGGCAAACCGCACTGGCACGACGTGGATCGCGCGCTATTTCAGTCACTGGGCAAAGCCATCGTTGAATTTCGCGAACGCTATCATTTTTTCAAGGGTCCGTTTAAGGACATGGGTTATGCGATCCAACGCACTAACCCTGGTGAACATTATCATTGGCATATTGATGGCGGCAGCCATGAATTCAGTCAACGACAATTGGTGGCCTTGTGGTACTTGAATGATGTTGCTGGACCAGGTGGTGAAACGGAATTTTTGTACCAAAATATAAAAATCAAACCCGAGCAAGGCAAACTCATTTTATTCCCGCCATTTTGGACTCATGAACATCGCGGCGTGACACTGCAACAAGGAGTAAAATACATCGCCACAACCTGGGTGGTATTTGCCTGATGCCAGTCGTGAACGACGGCTCATCGCCCCTCCCCGGACTCATGGCCAATCCAACCTTTATTATTAAGTCACCTGCTACAACTCAGGAATTAGAGGCCTGTTTTGATCTGCGCTGGCAGATTCTGCGTGCACCGTGGCAACAACCACGTGGTAATGAACAAGATGAACATGAAGCTCACGCTTATCATGTAATGGCCTTGCTCGATAATAATGATTTGATCGGCATAGGCCGAATACATCGCCTCACCCAGCAACAAGCACACATTCGGTACATGGCGGTGATACCGCCATTCCAACGCTGCGGGGTTGGTTCGGCAATATTACAGACCCTTGAAGCCAAGGCGCACGAATGGCAGGTAACCACCATCCTGCTCAATGCGCGTGACAATGCCCAAGCTTTTTATCAATCTCGGCAGTATCAGAACACCGGTCTGGCACCGACATTATTTGGCAGTATCGGGCATGTTAAAATGGAAAAGTCACTTTAACGTGGGATTAGATTAGCTTCAGCCACTTAACGGGTTTACGGTTGCCTCCAGGTCATGTCAGCTTGCGCATCAATAAAAACCTATGAGGTGGTTGGCATTTTGTAAAGGATATAACCGGGCACTCTTGATCAGGTATTTCAATTATTTGTTTTATTGGATAATATTACAATTGAAACCAGTTCCGCTAATATTGCGAATGAATAAATGCCACATCCTATTTTCAATCAGGTTAAATGCGAAGTATGTGATTGCACATTAAGTCAACCTGACTTGGTGTCAACCAATGATCTGGGATATTTGGCATGCCGTAGTTTTGATTGCAGGAGGATTATGAGTCAAAAATCTTCCATGTCCCCTGCAATATTTAGTGCCCGTCTCGAATTTCAAAGAAACCTTATTCATGAACGCAGAGAAATGGCTGCTAAGAAGAAAAAATATATTGAAGAAGCCAAGGAAAAAGAGTCCAATGAACACAGCATCCTATTGCACTCCGTTCTGAAAAATAATCCTGAACTTACGAATAAAAACACGTATTTACTGACCATTCCATCAGGGCTGACTTCTGTATTTCCGCTCACGCAGGAACGGATAAGTAGTTACACGGAACACATACGCAACTTGATTAGCCAGACTACTCAGCATGCTGACGACGCTGAAGTGCCTAATGTCATACATCAGGAACCACACGTAAAAACAGCACAGTTTTTTTTAGAAAAACCTGCATTACGTACCATTAGCGATCGGCTCTGCGGTATGTGTCAAGGTGGGTGCTGCCTGGCCGGCAACAACCACGCTTACCTGACTGTGATAACTATCAATCGTTGTAAAGAAACCCACCCTGATTTTTCAGATGAAGAAATACTCAACTTGTATTTATCCCACCTTAGCTCAGAAACTATCGAAGGTGCCTGTATTAACCAGACCCGTTCAGGTTGCGCACTACCACGAAACCTGCGCTCCGATACTTGCAATGAATATTACTGTGACTCATTACTGCTATACCAGCAGGTGCAAGCGGAAAAAGATACACTGGATACGGTACTCGCGATAAAGCGCTCCGGCACCCACCCGAACACCTTTGACCCCGATGTACGCAATGATATTATTGGCACTGCACTGGTAGATGCAGATAAATTAGAAATTTTTGATGTTAATTTGGATGGCTGAACAGGCGCAGTTAAATGTGCTGACTTCATAATCCCTTTACTTGGTTATCATAGACTGAGTAGCCTGATAGAAAAGTCACACTGATGTAAACCCACCATCAGTTACAATAACCTTAACGGGTATACAATTGTGTCTGCGTCATATCACCCTGTGTGTCGATAAAAATCTTTTGAATGGATGGCATTTTGTAGAGGATATAGCCCGACATCAACATCATGCTCGGTTGATGATTATTTTCTACTGCCGTTAATAATCGATTGGCGGCCACCTGACAGCGTTGTGTCGCATCGAGATCCTGAACCCATTCCCGGCTCATCTGCCAACCGTTATCCATTTCACGGTCCATTTTGGCAAAAATGTCCTTCGCGGTGTATGCCATATCCTCAGGAACCTCGATCTGATACATGCGCTCGTCAATTTGTACATTTAGTTTCATCGCGGATTCCTATAAACTTGTCATTCGCTATTCTATCGGGAATTGATCAGCAGGAACACACCCTATGCTTGTGGAAATACCCGCCGTGCTCAATGCTGGCCAATTAGCTGAAATCCATACGTTGTTGGCGGGCGCGCCGTTTGTGGATGGCAAACTCTCCGCAGGTCAGGTTGCCCAGCAGGTGAAAAATAATGAAGAGGTAAGCCCGGCTGCCGCGCAATTAAACCGCCTTAACCACCTCGTTATGGGTAGTTTAGTGCAACACCCTCACTTTCAAAATGCCGCCTTGCCACACCGTGTCGCGGTGCCGTTTTATGCCCGTTATGGACTGGGTAAATCTTACGGCGATCACATTGATGATCCGATCATGGGTCCGCAAGGTCAGCGTTATCGCTCGGATGTCTCGGTCACGGTATTTTTAAATTCCCCGGCAAATTATCACGGCGGTGAGCTGGTTATCCGCACCAGTTATGGTGAGCAACAAATCAAATGCGCCGCCGGTCATGCGATTCTCTATCCTTCCTCCTGCCTCCATCACGTTAATCCGGTGACACAAGGTGAGCGTCTGGTCGCCGTGACTTGGGTGCAAAGTTTAGTGCGCGACCCCGCTAAACGTGAATTGCTCTACGGGCTTAACAGTGTCAGAGAAGCATTGTTGAAAACTGCACCGGAGAATGAAAACACCCAGCAATTGGATCGCAGTTACGTCAATTTAGTCCGTATGTGGGCTGATATCTGAATACTCCCAGGTAATGCAGAAATAAAAAAGCCGCAGTAATGCGGCTTTTTTATTTCTGTTGGGACTTTGCGATTAATCGCGATGCGATTTTTTCTCAGCATGTGCCAAATCGCACACTTCCATCGCCAACTGCTGATATTCATGACGGTAGTTGTGTAATGCATGCCCTGCTGGTGCGGCATAGTAGGTTTCAGAATCCACACCGCTCTCATGCTCCAGATTCATGAACATCTTTTGCATTTCAAGCATTTTTTTGATGTTTGCTTGCTTGTCACTCATAACTTACCTCGCATTAACGCACTGTAAAGTAAATACACTTTCAATCTTCGACAAAACCGAAGACCTGCATCTGGGTTAGGAAATATAGCACCGGCGCTTTAGCCCCCACTATATCCAATTTGGATAGCAGGGCGCTGGAAATCAATACCCACCCTTGCGACGACTCTCCGGTAAACCCGCTACTTTTCCGCCTTGCTTGGAGGGCATGAGCGGAAACAAGTCATACATGTCTTTTGACGTGGCTTTGCCCCATTTCTCGGTCATGGCTTTGAGTATGGTGCGCTCATTCGGCTGGTTCTGACCGTTATTATAGTATTCGTCACGCAGATATTCGATCAGATCCCAATGACGTTGGGTCAATTCACCAATACCCTCTTCATTGGCAAGCAGTTGGGATAATTCCTTGCTCCAGTCTTCTGCATTTACCAGATAACCATTTGCCGTTGTTTCGATGGATTTACCATTGAATTGAATTGCCATCGGACTGTCCTCTCTTAAAGTTTGAATGGATAAACTCTATTACTCATAAAATCAAAATTTGAAGGTGCTTATTATCTGGATTTTTGCTCGAGAATCAACTGGCAATAAGAGACATGTCCCATAATATTGCTAGTCGTTTTCACCGGCGACCGGTTTTATGCCCTTCTGCGGTACAAATAACCCACAACCGTATTTGCGCCCCGCCCCCAATCCTTGTTGTTGTAACCGCACCGACAGTTCAGGGATTAAGTCCGCGATCATGATGCTGCGGGTGGCAATTGGCCCTTCTGGCAGGCGCAAGGTATTTTGTTTTCCCGCCAACACCTTTGTCACAGGGACACCCATACCACGCAGTGCAGCCACCTGACTATGCAAAAAAGCATCCTCATCCACTGTGGCATCACAAATAACATAACGGGCAAACAAAGTAGGCAAGGTACTCAGCAATTTAATTGACCCCTCCTTCACCGTCAGAGGGCTACCCGCGACATCCAGGGTTTTACTCGTCAATCGATGCGCGTCGTCAATGCGATGTTTGGATATGCGCAAGGTCATGCGCGTACGTTTCGATAAACACAATGTATCATTTTCCGGATCATCCGGGCGATACCAGCCGTTGCCTGATTCCGCCACATGGATTAAATGTACTCCGGCGTCTGCATCCTCGGCAAGCCAGGGTAAAGCTTGTTGCAGTGCTTGTGATAAAGACCAGGCATGATCCAACGGTAAAGATTTGCAGTCCAGTTTATAGACGATATCGACAATATCATCAGGCACAATAAACTGATCTGTTCCTGAGGGGGATTCACTCCAATACACGTTTACACTCCACTATCGTTGTTGCCCGCTGGTAAATGCAGCTTCGAGTTGATCTTCCCAATTGCCTGGTGTATCAGGAAACGGTGGCTTCACATCCATGCGAAAAAACATTTCTCCTTGTGCGCCGCGATGCTGCACCTGTTTTTTCAATTCTTCAAACGAGGTGAAGGTATGTTCCTGAATTAACAATTCACTCAACCAGAGCATAATATCCCCTTTTGTTCATTTGGCATATCCGTGTTACTCACCCGATCAAAATAACGGGCGCGATATAATAACCGCTTGGTTTGCTGCAGCCCCCCATCCGTAAACGCCGTGCGGTTGTGCAAGACATTGTTACAGATAATCCCCTGATTCGCCGCGAGCCGATAGCGCATGATATACGGTAAATCACTGTTTAACAGTGCTTGAATCGTGGCAACCGCCTCGGCGGTGACCGTATCATCACGCCAGTGAATATTCCGCGTGCGTGCGGAGTAACGCATATGCAAATTTCCCTGCCGGTCGGTGGAAAATACCGGTCCGATCTGTTCTGCGCGGATTTCATCCCCTTCTTCAATATTGGCAGGGATGGTCAAAACGTCCGGACGCTGCAAGGCAGAGATATAGTCGGGATTAGCATCTCTCAAGTAGATATACAGAATTTCGTGATCAAGATACATATTGGCGCCACCCT
>JANNJI010000174.1:0-1807 GCA_031405795.1 Gammaproteobacteria bacterium | reverse complement strand
GTGAGGGTGAAGGTTGGGGAATAGAATTTCTTGATCATTCAGCAGAAAACCCCCGTGGGGATTGTAACCCACACCAGTGACTTCGAATAAACCAACGGCCGTGGCAACTGATTGCACCGTCATCTCATTGCGCGTTAGGGTACCGGTCTTGTCGGAACAAATGACGGTGACTGAACCCAGCGTCTCAACTGCTGGTAGATGTCGGGTGATGGCGTGACGCCGCGCCATGCGCTGCACCCCAATCGCCAGTGTAATAGTCATGACCGCAGGCAGGCCCTCCGGTATCGCGGCGACCGCCAGTCCCACGGCGGCGAGGAACATCTCGGCGGTGGTGTAGTCCCGCACGAACACGCCAAAGGCGAAGGTTGCTGCGGCAATAGCGATAATAATCCCGGTTAGCCAGCGACCAAATTGTGCCATCCGGCGTAACAGCGGTGTAGTAAGTATCTCTACGTCCGCGAGTAAGCTGCTGATCCGACCAATCTCCGTTTCGCCGCCAGTGGCCACCACAACGCCACTGCCCTGGCCGTAAGTAACGAGCGTTCCGGAATACGCGATATCCAATCGGTCACCCAACACGGCATCGACAGCAACCTCGGCAATACGTTTTTCCACTGCAACCGATTCGCCGGTTAACGCGGCTTCCTGGATCTGCAAACCCTTGACGCTGAACAAACGCAGATCGGCCGGCACCTTGTCACCCGATTGCAATAACACGACATCACCCGGCACCAGCGCTTCGGCAAGAACCGTGTTGCGCTGCCCGCCACGTAATACGATCGCCTGAGGTGAGAGCATCTTCTGTATGGCACGCAAGGCATGCTCCGCTTTGCCTTCTTGCACAAAACCGATCACGGCATTAATTAACACAACCCCGATAATCACACCCGTGTCCACCCAGTGCGCCAGCATCGCCGTCACCACACCGGCCGCGAGTAACACATAGATCAATACATTGTGAAATTGATACAAGAAACGCAGCAGTGGGCCACGTGTATAAGATTCGGGGAGACGATTAGGACCGTACTCGGCCAAGCGGCGCATCACCTCGCCTTGCGCAAGACCCTGGTGGCTCGACACCAGCGTTGCAAAGATCGCATCCGGCGGCATCGCGTGCCAGGACTGAGCAACCGGTTTGGCCTGACTGTCTTGAGGCTGGTTTAAGTTATTCATTGGCAAATTCACTCTCCTGTGAATTGAATCGGTGGTGTTGCAATTAATAACAGACCAAGCATCTTTTAATTAAACAGTTTAGGTATGACTGATTGACTGTCTCAGGCCACGTCTTTGCTCGCTTGCTCAATCTCACGCTGGCGCTGTTCCACTTTGTCACGGTTATGCTCGAAATAGGCAAGCAATTCATACACACACGGTACCACGAACAACGTGAGTAGTGTTGATACCAACACACCGCCGATCACCGCAATTGCCATCGGTGCACGTAACTCAGCACCGGGGCCAAAGGCAAGTGCCAGCGGTAATGCGGCAGCGATGGTAGCAAACGAAGTCATCAGGATCGGCCGCAGACGTACCGGGCAGGCTTCGAGCAACGCGGCGCGTACGCTGACACCTCCACGATCGCGCACCTGGTTGGTAAAATCCACCAGCAAAATAGAATTCTTTTTAACAATACCCATCAACAGGATCAAACCGATGAAGCTGAAAATATTGAGCGAGTGACCGAAGGCAAGCAATGTCAGGAACGCACCGGATATGCTGAATGGTAATGCCATTAACACCGTCACCGGGTGGATGAAACTATTAAACTGCGAGGCCAGCACCATATAAGCCACCACCACACCCAGCA
>JANNJI010000173.1:0-1834 GCA_031405795.1 Gammaproteobacteria bacterium | reverse complement strand
GGTATGCAGATGCAAAAGATTCAATTGCAGGGCATGGAAAGTTTGGTGCGTGCCAATGCCAAAATTCGCTGGTTGCCGCACGTTGATGTGACTGCCAATCTGGCGCTGAGCAATTTTGATCCCAGTCGCGTCTGGCCGGATTGGCGCGGGCGAGTGGACGCGCAACTCGCCTTGCACGCCACACAACAGCGGGGGATTACCAAGCTGAAGGTGCAGCTTCATTCGTTGGGTGGTGAACTCCACGGTTATCCGTTGCGCGGCAGTGCCAACGTGATGTGGCAGCCAGGTGTGCTGAACATCGACAAATTGCGGGTGAGCATGGGTAAAAATACCCTGGCAGTGGATGGGCGTGTTGATCAGCAATGGAATATGCATTGGCAACTCAAGGCGGCTGATGTGTATGCGCTGGGTTTTTATCTCGACGGCGAGGTGCACAGTGAAGGTGACATTCGCGGTGGCTTGCATCACCCGCATCTGCTGGCGCAGCTCGAGGCGCGTGAACTGGTGTATGCCACCGAATATATTCAACACCTCAGTGCAAAATTCGACGTGGGTTTGTTGGAGAGTGATCCGCTGGTGATAAATTTATTAGCCACCAATGTACAGACGCGTGCCGGGGATTGGCAAACTGTCAAATTGCAAAGCAGTGGCACGCTGGCAGAACACCGTATCCACTGGCAGGTGGATGGTAAGCAATCGAGTTTAACGCAGGCGGTGAGCGGCAAATATCATGCACAACGTTGGCAGGCGGTAATTGAAAAGTGGGATTTGCAGTATGCGCCGATTGGTACCTGGCAACTGGCATCCCCCATCGAAGTCATTTTGTCACCCACGCAATTACAATTACCACCGGTTTGTTTGCAACAGGCTGCAGCACAGCTATGTGTCAGCGTCAGCGGGCAAGCCTCGCTGCGCAAGCTGGATGTGCAAGGCAAGGCGCTGCCACTGGCAATACTTAATGCCTGGTTGCCCAGTCATCTCGACTTAACGGGTCAAGCCGATCTCAATGCGCAGGCCAGCTTCACTGACCTGCAACTCAACACCGCGCAACTTGAACTGCATACCGCCAAGGACAATGTCATCCTGAATTTTATTGAGCAGGATCAAAAATTGATATTGGGCGCCAGTCAACTGCGTGTGGATATCAATGCCCAGGGCCTGATCGCCAACCTCACTATGCCGCTGAGTGATGCCGGTGGTATGGAGACGCACCTTGAATTGCCCGCGTGGTTACCGGCGCACGGCTTCGTGCGCGAACAAGCCCTGCGCGGTAGCGTGCGGATCAATCAAGTACCGGCGCAAACCGTTGCACGTTTCATACCGCAGCTGGGTCCGGTGCAAGGTACGCTTCAGGCGGATATCGATTTGTTTGGCAGCTTGGGACAACCAGAGTTAAGTGCGACAGCAAGCTGGCAACACGGCAATGTGGTGTTGCCCATGTTGGGGATTACCTTGCGCGATCTCACCGCGACCATACACAGTGCGCAAACCAATACGCTGCAATTTAAGATTGAGGCCCGCTCAGGTGATGGCGTGATCCATCTTGATGGTCAGACGCAGTTACAACCGGCACAAGGTTGGCCAACGCAGGCGCGTTTGTATGGACAAAATGTTGAGGTAGTGAACATCCCGGAGGCGTTGGTTCGGATAAGCCCGGATATTCAGATCGACATTGTCGGCAGCAGTATCAGCATCAAAGGTGAGGTACTCGTACCACGCGCACGCTTGCGACCGCGCAGTCTGCCAAAGGAAAGCGCAGAGATCTCACCGGATGTGATCATTATCACCAAAGATAAAATCTCTGAAAAAGATTTGCCGTGGAAGATACATACCC
>JANNJI010000172.1:0-4480 GCA_031405795.1 Gammaproteobacteria bacterium | reverse complement strand
CCCAGAGCGCGGCGCGACGTAATCGGTTGTTTTTACTGTCTGCCTTTGCCTTCGTGCTGTTAACACTCTTGGGCGCGGCAGGTGAGCGCGTGGAGCGCGATACTGGGTTTTGTTTAAGTATAAAATGAGAGAATGGCTAAGGTAATATTTTAAACAGAAAATTACAGGCTGCGGAGTTTAAGCGCTATCTATCCCTGCTGTCTCAGCGCTCCAACTGCTCATGCACCAGCATCGCAACCTGTGATAACTTGGCCTTGTCAATCTCGCCGCTTAAGGCATAACCAAACGAGCCATCGACCCAGTAAAACATATTGAGCTTGTCCTGTTGGATATAACGAAATGCGGTCGTACTATTCATGGCATCGCGACGCACGTACAATGTCAGCCGCACACCATTCGAATTTTGATACATAAACTGCGCGGCCATTCTGCCATCGGCAGGCAACAAGCGACCACCGACCAATTCAAAACCTGCCTTTTGCAACTGCGGTGCACGTATTGATGTATTCATGCGCTTGGATAACCACGCCACCAGATGCGCTTCTTCTGCGGCGGTGACTTCCACCGGATGACGCACTTCCGGTGTATATACCACGTGCGCAAAGGCCGCTTGTTGGATCAGTGCCATGGGCACAGCAGATCGTGGTGCAGTGACGACGTGCATCTGCCAACCAATTATCCCGCCTGCGAACAAACTCACTATCACCGATGCGACCCAAGCCAGCCGATAGGTCTTTCTCGTTTTTTGATTGCGAAAACGCGTTGGCAATGGTTCATTCAGCACCGGCTCATATAATTTACGCAAGGCGCTATTGAGTTGCTGATACTGTGCTACGCGCTCTGCCTCATCCGGATGGGTAGCCAGATACGCCTCAACGGCACGACGCCGTGCAGTATCGAGTTGACCATCGACGTAGGCATGTAATTCTGCGTCATTCACTGCTTCGTTTGTCATGAAATAACCCGTAATTTTTGGCCTTTGTTACCGGCCATTAAGCCACGCAAGCGTTCGCGTGCGCGGTGCAACCGTGACATCACTGTGCCCACGGGTATATCCAACACCACGCTCACCTGCGCATAACTCAATTCTTCAATTGCCACTAACAACAATACTGTACGTTGCTCCTCTGCAAGCCTTAACAACGCCGTCTCAAGATCGCGCAACTGCAATTGTCCATCCACCGCATAGGCAGCAACGTAATTGTCTTCATCCAACAACTCGGTGAACTGCGGGCCATTACGCTCCCGTCGTACCGCATTGATGTGCAGATTGTGCATAATGGTAAATAACCAGGCACGCAGGTCACTGTCTGGACGCCATTGATCACGCCGACTCAATGCGCGTTCCAGACAGTCCTGCACCAAATCATCCGCCCGCACTGCATTGCCGGTCAGTGCCCGCGCATAACGACGCAACCGTGGTATCTGCGCGTGCAACTGCTCAGCAATATCTTCCATGGACTACTCTTGCTGTCAGGCTTTACGGTAAATGAGCGGGATGGGTAAACACATAATCATTGCTCTTCACCGGGGTGTGACAGGCAAAACATTCCTGCACAAAGCCCGCATCCTTGCCATATGGTTTTTGCTCATCACCCAACCAACGCGCAAAACCCCATCCGCCTGTTGCCGCGTATTTTTTACTGTCCTTGATCATAAACTCCGCGTGTACAAATTTCCCCGGCACGGTAGCGGTGGGCCAGTTGGCATGGATCTCCGCCTTCCACACCAGTTTGCCGAGAATGACACCCTCGGGCCACGGTTGGGTTTTGCCCTGCCGCGCTGCTTCTACCGCTGCATCATTGCCGACAACAACACGCATGGTGTTGTTGTCAGTGCGATGCGACGAGGAAATAACACGCCAGTTTTTATAGCCATCAGGTAAAACGATATCGTTTGGGGCAGGCGCCACAACCGATTTCGCTGACCATGCACTGGCACCAAACATCATTGCCACCAGCGCAATTCCTGACATCATTATGATTTTACGTTGCATAATTTCTGATCCTTTTGTTTTGTATTACAAACCGTTGACGACAAAATCCACTTTGCGACTTTTACTGATCACGTTGTAACCCATCAGTTTCAGGTCCTTCGCGTTGAATTTGCCATCGCCATTCACATCGACGACCACATCAGGTGCGGTCCCTTCCACCACAGTAACAAACAACTCCGAGGGTGTCATCTGTCCTTCCACACCAAAGGCATTCTTGGCACCGACGATCCAGGTCGCCCAGATTTCCGTGCTGGTGGGGGTGCGATTGGTCACGGAAATGAGATTAAACAGGTTTGACACATTATGCCCGGGACCGGCACCCACACGCGTGGAGGATAACAACACAACCAGTCCGGGGAAATGATCTTTGTTCGCGCCCAGGCTGAATGTGCCGGGAAATGGCGGTGCATTGTTATGTACGCCGGGCCCGGTAAATTCTGTCGATGCGCCGGTCGAGGCTAAATCACCGTCGAACTCCACCGCCAGATCCACCAGAAATCCGCTGGACGCCACACCGGCGACATCACCCGCACCCGGTGCAAACACCGTGACTACCGCCGAACGATCATTATCACGATCATTGTCTGCGAATACCACACCCACCGTCAGCAACAATGCGCTGACACACACCAGTTTTTTAAGTAATGACATGTCTTTCTCCATTTAACAGGTTTTAGTTGATAACGACCGGGTAATACTGCCCTTGCCTGAGTAAACAGTTGGGGAGGTAGCTTATTCCCGGCATGGAAAAATATAACGGACGGCAGCGGCGGAATGCCAAATCCATGGGCCAGTAACAAAGATGGGCTGCCCACTCAGCTGGCAGGTTTTATTATTGAATTATTCTATTTGTTTTTATTGTTTCTTGCGGCGCACCAGCACATCCATCATACCATCGAAGGCATCACGCAACGCCCAGGCCTTATCGGTATACGTCGCGCGCTTGGCGGCTTCTTTAAGACCCGTGGTGAGTGCTTGGTTGGGGCCGATGCAAGCAGGCGCGTTGCGCGTGACATCGAGGATCGCGCCTTCATAAACGCGATAACAGGCCTCGATATTACCCTGGTTATACAGCGGTGCGCCGACATCGATAGCGCTGACGATAGCGTTGCCGATGTATTTTAAGTTGTCGTTGCTGCAACCGTCGAGTAACGACAACGCATGCTGCGGTACATTGCGTTGCATAGTCGTACCGCCGCTTGATGCTGGCGCGTCTTTTCCAGCCGCCGAGCGCTGGATGACATCAAGCACGCCATCGAACGCATCACGCATGGCCCAGGATTTATTGATCCATCCGGTAATTGCATCCGCACGTTCCACACCATCCAGCAACGCCCGTTTCGGTCCGGCACATTGCTCGATTTTGCGGTTGACATCCAACGCTGTCGCTGCGTAAACACGGTAACACGCTTCGTGGTTGCCTTGGTTATATAGCGGCGCGCCCACTTTAATCGCCGCACCAATTGCCGTCTGGATATCACGCCGCTGTTCTGTTGCACACCCGTCAAGCAAACTTAATTCATGCGACGGCACCTTGCGCCGCGACTTGCTCTCGGGTGGTTTCCATTCTGCCAATGGCGTGCCCTTGCCGCTACGCAACATCGACTTGAGTTGGTTAACCGGCATGCCGAAGTTGAGATTTTGTCCTTGTGTCACGATCAACGTCGATATCCCAATCACCTCGCCTGATTCATTCAGCAGCGGCCCGCCTGACGAACCCTGCGAGATCGGCGCTGACACCTGCAACACCGTCAGTTGCGGATTGATTTTGCGTACGGCACTCACCAGTCCATCAGACACGGTATTGCCAAGCCCCAGTGGATGACCAATGGCCACCACGCGCTCGCCCACTTTTACCTTGGCGCTGTCACCGAGCACCAAGGGTACAAGATTCTTCGCCGTGACCCGCAGCACGATCAGATCGTGTGCAATGTCGAAGTTGATGACTTCTATATCGGTAAACTCGCGTTCATCGGCCAGCGTCACGCTCGCCTGCTGGGCGTCGCCGATCACATGCAAATTAGTGGCAATCAGTCCGTCACTGGATACCACGAAACCGGTGCCCAGACCGGAATCGGTTTTGATCAGCACGATGGACGGAATGGCCCGTGCAGCGATTTTATCCGGCGTCAGCGCGTGCGCTGCATTCAAAACCAAAACGGTATGAACAAGCACAAGGCCATGCCAAAATTTCCAGTGCCTGATCAAACTGTCTCGACGCATAAGTATTCCACCCCATTCGTAACCGCTGTTAGACGCTTTAGAGATAGCCTGGAATATGAAGTCCAACCTCCGCCTCTGCACGAGTATGCATGAGGCTTTCCGTTATGGTCAACCGTGTTTGGTGATGACCGCTTTTAATGCGCTGTGCGACCGCGTATTATCTATCCATCAGCAAACAGTTCAGTCTACTTTCGTCCCAGACAACACGGGCTGGACCGAGAGAGATAAGGGCTAAATAACTGTTCCTAAATGGTATCCACT
>JANNJI010000171.1:0-5807 GCA_031405795.1 Gammaproteobacteria bacterium | reverse complement strand
TCAAAGCAAAAAAAGAAAATTGTCCCTATGGAGAGGGAATTAACCTGGAATTGGACAAGTTTTGCAGACGGTATCTCGGCGTGAAATAAATTCTGGCTCACACAATCATGTTTATCGACGTTACGCAATTTCCATTTACCACCGTGCTAGAGCAGGAGTGGCAAGCTATTTTAGCGGAGTATCTCGCTTTGCCTGATGACTCTTTCCAGCCCTGGGTGCAGCGTGAAATGTACGATGGCGGTTGGGGTGTTTATGGTCTCATTGCTTTTAGCAAACGAATTGAACCCGCCTTGCGTAGTTGTCCGCAAACGGCTCGCTTACTCGAACAGATCCCAGGGCTAACCACTGCGGGTTTTTCCAAATTGGCCGCCGGTGCACATATTCAACCGCACATCGGCTGGGTACGCACCGTATATCGGGCGCATCTTGGGCTCGTGACTCCAGAGCACTGTGCTATTCGGGTGGGCAGTGAAGTGCGTCCGTGGCAGGCTGGAAAATGTTTAATCTTTGATGATACCGAAGAACATGAGGCATGGAACCGCTCCGCACAAAACCGCATCGTGTTGTTATTCGATTTTTTACGTCCGGGTTGTGAACATGCCGCGCTTGATGAACCACCGCCGGAAGTGCAGGCTTTTGTGCGCGACTATAAATAATTTAAAAGACAAAACTATGCTAACAAGCGCCAGAATATGTGCGCTGTGTAACAAAGCACTGTAAGAAAACCCGGGAGGAACCTGAATCAAGCAAGCAGAGAAACCAGTGTGACTCTTTGTGAGCGAAATCAGCCAGCTATGACTTCGAATTCGCTTTGTTTAATCCAACCCGATTTACAGGGACCCTGGTAGGCGGTTGGTTTTTGAATAGCAGATGAAATACCACAATCCACTTTGTCGTTAAGCGGTACGACGACACCAACCCAAGGGGTTGGTTTGCTTCCATCACATAAATAAACAGGTTGTTTTGGTTTTAACATAATAATTGGTTTGGAGTCAGGGGAGGGTCTTGCATTCAGTGCAACGGGTTGACTTGATGATATTTCTGCCAATGAAGGGCAGGCATCAAGCTCAGCTTCCATGCCTACCAGCACGGGTTCACGGTCATTCGCAACGGCCATCCCCTGCGCTATAGACATACAAAACAGGGATAGCCCAACGTAGTTTAGAAGTGTTTGTCTGAACATGACGATTCCAACCTGTAAAGTTAATATTTAAAAACCACCGCTGTATTCGAGATGCACAATGTGTTTATCCTGGCACTGTCGGACACAACATTCAACCGGATTATTTGATCAGCGAGGCAGTTTGCATCATTGTAAAAAATAAAACAACAGCCACAAAAATTGACGAGCTGTCTGTTATCATAACGCCATGCTGAATATACTGAATCTGACTTACCTGCAAGGTGGTGTGGCGCTGTTGAAAAATATCAATTTACAGGTCTTTGCCACCCAGCGTATCGGTCTGGTAGGCAAAAACGGTTGCGGTAAATCTACGTTGTTTCGTTTGATCCGCGGTGAGATCAAGCCGGAGAGCGGGGAAGTATCTATGCAGTCCGGTAAGACGATTGCGTTTGTCGAACAGGAGATAGCCACCTCAGATCAACCCGCGATTGAATTTGTCCTCGACGGTGACATGGAGTTGCGTCAACTGGAAAAAACCCTGGCACAGGAAAATCATGATGCCGCCTGGTTTGACGCACAACACCGCTACGAGGCAATCAATGGATACGTGGCCAAGGCGCGTGCCGCCCAATTGCTGAACGGCTTGGGTTTTGCTAATGACACATTGGAACGTCCGGTCAGCAGCTTCTCCGGTGGCTGGCGCATGCGTTTGAATCTGGTGCGTGCGCTGATGCACCGTGCTGATTTGTTATTGTTGGATGAGCCCACCAACCACTTGGATCTGGAAGCGATATTATGGCTGGAGCAGTATCTGGCACGTTACCCCGGTAGTCTGCTGCTGGTGTCACATGACCGGGAATTTCTGAACGCCTGCGTCAATCGCATCGCCCATGTACATGATCAAACCATTGACAGTTATGCGGGCAATTACGACGACTTTGAGCGTGCCCGTGCGGTAAAAATCGAGCAGCAAAATCAGGCCTTCAATCAGCAACAGGCAAAGGTCGCGCACCTGGAAGATTTCGTGCGGCGCTTTCGCGCCAAGGCCACCAAGGCGAAACAGGCGCAGAGTCGCATCAAGGCGTTGGAACGTATCACCCGCATTGCACCGGCGCACGTCGCCAACGGTCATTTTGAGTTGGAGATTGAAGCCCCGCAGCGCAGCCCTGATCTTTTGCTGCGTGCTGAAAAAATGGGTTTCAGTTATGGCGAAAAAGTACTGTTTAAAAATATTAATTTAGCATTGCGTGCCGGTGCGCGTATTGCTTTACTCGGCCCCAACGGCGCAGGTAAATCGACACTGATTAAACTGCTGGTTGGTGAACTTGCGCTGACCTCGGGCACGCTGGAGGTCACGGCCGATATTCGTATTGGCTATTTTGCGCAGCATCAACTGGAAAATCTCGACAGCGCGGCCACGCCGTTGCAACACATGGAGCGGCTCGCCCCCAAGGAGAAGACGCTTGCCTTGCGTAATTTTCTGGGTCGTTTCGGTCTGGCCGGCGATAGCGAGGACCGTCCGGTGGCGAGTTTTTCTGGCGGCGAAAAAAGCCGCTTGGCGCTGGCACTGCTGGCGTGGCAGAAACCGCATTTGTTATTGCTGGATGAGCCCACCAACCATCTCGATCTGGACATGCGTGATGCGCTGACCATTGCGTTGGAGGAATACACCGGTGCCGTCGTCATTGTTTCGCACGACCGTAGCCTGATACGTGCGGTAGCCGATGAGTTATGGCTGGTCGCCGATGGTGAGGCAAAATTATTTGACGGCGATCTGGAAGACTATAAAATCTGGATAGAAGGTCGCCGCCCGCTCGAAGGGGTTGCAACAACAATTGAAAAATCACGTCAGCCTGCGGCAACCAAACAGAATAGAAAAGCACTGCAATCCAAACAGGCCAAGTTAAATACCGCGCTTGCGGCGGCACAAGCCGAATTACGTACGGTGACTGACAAGCTGGCCGACCCGGCAACGTATAATACTCTGCCGCGCAGTGACATCGACAAGTTAATCGTGTTGCATGCCAGCCTGGAACAAAAAGTAGCGGAACTGGAAGAGAGCTGGTTAGCATTGGAAATGGCGATAGAGGAAAGTTGAATTTAATATAGCTTGAAAAAAGTGAGGCACTGGCACATAGTGAAAGTCTGGTAACCAATTTCTATATGTGTTTTTTTGCATGAATAAAATGAAAGTAAACGTGTGGCTGTTATCGTTTTGTCAGGCGATGATGAATACCGGCAATGTTCTGCTGGTTACCACATCATCACTGGTTGGGAATCTGCTTGCAACAGATAAATCATTGGCGACCTTGCCGCTAGGGTTGCAGTTTCTCGGCACGATGTTATTAACCATACCCGCATCGTATTTGATGAAACATATTGGCCGACAGTTGGGTTTTATCCTCGGCACCTTGCTGGGCTTGGGCGGCGCGGCACTGGCGGCCTGGGCGATATTTAACAGTTCCTTTGTTTATTTTTGTTTGGGCGCCACGCTGATTGGGGCATTTAATGGTTTTGGTACCTACTATCGTTTTGCCGCCGCGGATGTGGCCACTCTTGACTATCGGCCAACGGCGATTTCGTATGTGATGGCGGGCGGCGTGATTGCGGCAATCGTGGCGCCGAATCTGGCAAATTGGACGAGTGGATTTTTTGCATCCGCGCAATTTGCAGCGAGCTATCTGGCACTTACCGGAATTTATGCATTGTCATTACTGGCCTCGTTCTTCCTGACCATCCCCAAACCGGATGCCCGCGAGGCGCATGACAGCGGTCGGCCGTTAACCCGGATTGCGGCACAAGGTACATTTATTGTTGCTGTACTGGGCGCAGCATTAGGTTATGGCATCATGTCGCTGGTGATGACGGCCACGCCGCTTGCGATGCAGCATCACGCGCATCCGTTTCATGACACAACGTTTGTAATCGAGTGGCATGTACTGGGGATGTTTGCACCATCATTTGTGACCGGGCATCTGATCCGCCGTTTTGGTGTACTTACCATCATGCTTGTTGGTGCAGTGCTTAATTTTCTGTGTGTGGCTATCAATCTTGCAGGTACGGAGTTAACCCACTTTTGGCTGGCGCTGTTTATGCTTGGTGTGGGATGGAATTTTCTGTTTGTTGGCGGCACAACGTTGCTGACGGAGGTTTATCGGGTTGAAGAGAAAGCCAAAACTCAGGCATTAAATGACTTTCTTGTGTTTACGATGGTGACCGCGTCCAGTATTTCGGCGGGTGCGTTACATTACAACTTGGGCTGGCGTGCAATTAATTTTGGCGTATTGCCGCTTATTATCGTCGTATTTTTTGCGGTGTTATGGTTGCAATTTAAAAACCGCGCTCGCGGCTTCACAAGCTGAACTTTGTTGGTGGTTGTCTGGATGTTCAGTTGGTTGTATTCGAACAATATTGTGTAAAGGCTTGCCGCAGTTCATGCAGATCCATCGCGCGCAGCCGATCCACATCCATTCCGCCACGCCAGACGCGTTCTTCTAATTTAGAAAAATAGTTTTCCACATTTTGCAGGAGTCGGCGCAGAGGGAAGTGACGCCGGAATGCATCAACTTGGACAAGTGCTGTTAGTTTTTCCTCAACCAGCAGACCCAAGACAAGAAACCCTCGTAGTGTCCATACCTCAATGTTTTCGCTGTCATCCAGTAAGACGTAACTCGCAATTAAATCCTGATAGGGTATCCAGTAGTGACCGCCCCCTTGGATTTCGGCGATCAAGGCCCAAGTGATGCGCTGCTGATTTAAGGTCTGTTGTTTTTCAGGATCGTTAATAATATCCAGATATCGACTAAGGAACTTGCAGGCATGGGTCATCAAGGTAAAATCATTCGGCATCCTGATGGCGGCGTGTGTGAACGTCGTATAGATGTCTTCGTATAACGCAAAAGTGTCGTTTCGGTTGAGCGAACGGAGTTCCACCAGATATTGTTTTGCCTGGCATACATAGACTATCGGACACCAGCTTTGCGGATACTGTTCGGCGCAATGGGAGAAGATTGTTATGGCAAGTTGCAACATCCATTCCTCGTTAAAAATTCGGGCGGCCTTGTCATAAAGATGACCGGCAGAATGAAAGTCATGTTCACTCTTATTATCAGCGGCAGCTTCGTATTTTGCGGTGTCGAGCCAATAGCGAGTCTCAGAGCTGAATTCAGCAAGGGGTGGATGATTAGGCAGGAATCGGAATAAAATTTCTGCCATGCGCAACGCAGAGAGTGTTCCAGACTTGTATAGCCGCCGGGCCAGTTCACGATAGTCTTGCCAGACGGGGTTGGGGTTATCGGCCTTGAGAATCTGAAACAACCAGGTTTCCCAAACCCTGCAGTTGGGAAATTCAGTTGCCAGCTGTGCGCACAAGGCGAAGATATCACGCGCAAGCAACGGTTGCGGTTTGCAGCCAGGAATATTAAGTTTAGCGAACAGGCTTTCTATTTCAATTAGCCGTAACGGTTCTTGCCCTGGATCAGAGGCAAGTCCAAGGCGGGATTCCTGATACGCCTGTTCGATCCAGTTCAGGGCTTGGCCTGGATTATCATCACGCAGCTCATCAGCAACCATGAGAAAATAGCGTGCCCTATCTATATAAAGGCGTTCCGATTGTAAATGTTCAATTGCCTCACCGGAAAACGCAATTCGTCCGCCGCCTTCGGCCTGCATCATGAACAGCGGC
>JANNJI010000170.1:0-1213 GCA_031405795.1 Gammaproteobacteria bacterium | reverse complement strand
GCAGTGGTTTGATCTCATCCGTTAAATTGTCCAGCACCTGCGTATTGTGCGTATCCTGCAGGTAGAGCAGCACCAGGTGTTCCTCGATAGCCGCGTGAGCAGGGTTATACACCTTGACGTGGGCCAGACGTAACGCATGTTCATTGACGCCGCTGTTGACCAAGGCGAAGTACTTGGCCACAGCGATATCTTCACAATCCCCCGCCATCGCTGTGATCAATTCTTTGGGCGTGGCCCAGAACTCCGCACGTCCCCAGACCTGAAGATCGTTATCAGTCCTGAAGGTATTAAAGAAACGATTGATCAATTCAATGCGCACCGCAAGAGGTTTTGCGGTTAACTGTTGTTGCAGGACAGACATACTGCGGTAGCTGCGATGGATGGATTGCAGATCGACCTGGTTGGCATTGGTGATCCCGGCGACCAACAACACACCGCCCGCAATAAGCGGTCGCCACAGCGACGTAAGAGTAAACCGCACAGCTCGCATAGTATCCAGGCCCATGACTCAGAGGACATAGATTGCGTAGCGGGAGCGGGGGAGTCTGGCTTGAGTTTACTACTGCGGGTGTGATCACAGTTTTGTGCAATAAAAGTGAAATAAAGCGAGAAGTATTTTTTATAAGGTCTGTGTAATGGTGGTTGATCGGTTGGTAGGTCGGGCTTCAGCCCGACACGGCAGCCGCGTTACGCAAACGGCAATGAATGAGTCGTATGTCAGTCCATCTAAGCGACGCCACGGATGGCACGAGCGGTTACTTTCGAGAGGGTTAGGACGAACTCTGTATGTGAGTCTGCTTTCATCGGGTCGGGCTCAAGCCCGACCTACAAAATATCTACAGAAACTCACAAGAGACCTGACAGGATCTACAACCTACAAGTACTTTTCATAAAGATATTCGCGTAAATGATGGAGAGGGTCGCTCGGCGAATCCTCTGAGCGTGGGTGCGCCTTGAGTTTGGAGAGCAAAATGTGTTCGTGCATAACGGTCATGGCGAGTAACTCGATATCTTCCCGGTCAATCAGCGAGTCTTTGACGA
Source organism: Gammaproteobacteria bacterium (assembly GCA_031405795.1). Classification (GTDB taxonomy): domain Bacteria; phylum Pseudomonadota; class Gammaproteobacteria; order UBA6429; family Thiohalophilaceae; genus JACQBC01. The sequence goes on along the minus strand of JANNJI010000170.1, from coordinate 172 downwards.
GGACGCCGCCATTGATGATGGCATCGAGTTGATCGGCATCCAATTCAAAGAAACTGGTTAATTCACGGCCAATTTCAATGAAGGCGGGTAAAATTTCTTTGCCGCGCTTTTTTGAATCATGCAGGGGTGAGAGCTTGTGCAGGGCAACCTTGAGTGCGAATCGGATAATATC
>JANNJI010000169.1:0-1379 GCA_031405795.1 Gammaproteobacteria bacterium | reverse complement strand
ATGTCCGTTAACAAGCCCGATATGCTAGGGTTTCATCAACCAAAAGGCAAGAAATAGCACTGGCGGCAAGTATCAATACCAGCCACCTTATACCCTCCGAGATACTGTTACCGCGTTTGGCTTTGTGTATATACTCTGCACCCCGGATTTCGAGTAAGCAGCAGAGGAGACGACAATGGCAGGTGTATTCAAATTTAGCGCCGACCCCCTGGTCAAACGCGCAAACGATAAGGGTTATCGCATTGGCTGGAAACACCGTTATGATCTGGTCCGCGGTTTTCTGGACGGTTCCATGACCTACGGCGAGGCCACCAAGAAAGCGGCTGAGCTGGGTAGCAAAGACCAAGACAAGTTCTACTGGGCCGAGATGATCCTCGAACCCAAGTTCGATAAAATCGGCTAGAACTCCCCTCATCGAACAGTCGGCATATATATAGTGTGAAAAGGCATCTACGGATGCCTTTTTGTTTTTTGCACCTGTCTCGACACCATCCCTAGTCACAAACTATGACATAGGTCATTCATCCTGCCCTATGCTTTGCAGTACCATAACGGCCGACATTACTTTTTCTCACGCAAGGTACCGATCATGACAAATCATGTTTTTCACTCAGGAATATTTTTCATTGCTGTCATCCTCAGCGGTTGTGTCAGTAAAACCACATTTGAGGAAAAGGAAAACGAACTCGCCACCTGCCGTAAAGAATTGACGCAATGTCAAACTCAAGCACACGCCGACAATGAGACGATTGCGCAGCTGCAATCGGCCAAAGCCACGCTCAGCCAGGAGCTCGATAGCACCCGCAAGGACATGGAGGCTTATCGCGGCAAGTCACATAATGAACTGATCAGTTGCGTTGACAGCCGTCACAAACTGGAAACCGATTTGGAAGTGATTCGCCAATTACATGCCAGTTGCAGCAAAGAACTCGATGCGAAACAAACCAATCTAAAAGAACTGGAAGCAAAAACCGCGCGCTTCCGCGACAAATTACAAACTGAGATCGCTGATCGTAATGTGGAGATCGAGCAACTGCGTGGCCAGCTCTCGGTACGGGTGCTGGATAAGATCCTGTTCAAATCCGGCAGCGCCGAAATTTTACCGGAAGGGCAAGCGGTCTTGGAAAAACTGGCCAATCTGATGGCCACGGAAAATGACAATATCCGTGTCGAAGGCCATACCGACACCGTCCCCATCGGCCCGCAACTTCGTGAAAAATATCCCTCGAACTGGGAACTCTCCGCCGCACGCGCCTCCAGTGTCGTGCGTTATTTTGAACACGCGCACAAAATTGATTCCACGCGCATGGAAGCCGTCGGCTTCTCGCAATACCACCCGATCGCCACCGGTACCACACCCGACCAGTTAAAACGTAACC
>JANNJI010000168.1:0-1384 GCA_031405795.1 Gammaproteobacteria bacterium | reverse complement strand
GGGCGATTTCAATATCGCGCCGGATGAGCGTGATGTTTACGCAGCCATTGTCGCTGCCGCGTAGCTGGCATGAGATCGCGCCCAGCCATACACTTGTCGCGCTGGAACAAACCGGCCGCGTCAGCGACGTGGATGGACAGTGGCGTGGTATTCTGATTCATCGTCTGTTGCAAACACGCTGTGACAATCCGCACGCCACCTTCACTGAACTGCAACACCGCTTGACGGTGGATTTACCTGCCGACTTATTCCCCTCCTGCTGGCAAGAAGTCTCTACCGTGCTTGCGGACGCTGCTTTGCGCTTTCTGTTTGATCAAACCCTGTATCAACGCGCCCATAATGAAGTACCGGTGTTTTATCAGGCAGACGGTGCGCTGATCCATGGCATCGTTGATCGCATAGTAATTACCGAAAAATGCGTGTATGTCATCGATTACAAAACACACCGCACTACACAACGGGATGAGTTGTCCCGGCTCGCACAACAATACCAGCCGCAAATGGCCTGTTACCACGAAGCAGCAACGCGGCTTTGGCCAGACAAACAAATTAACACCGCATTGATCTTTACCGCCGTACCGATCTATTGGCCAATGACGGAGTTCATCCTCACTTGAGATTGTTTTGCCGTAACACTATATAATCTTCCCACAACATATTTTCACAACCACTCACGGGTGACCCATGCACAGCTTTGATGTAACCGCAGCAAACTTTGCCACCGAGGTTGTTCAGGCCTCACGCACTACACCAATCCTTGTTGATTTCTGGGCCCCCTGGTGCGGACCCTGTAAATCGCTGATGCCGGTGCTGACTAAACTTGCGGATGAATTCCAAGGCGCCTTTAAACTCGCCAAGGTCAACATTGATCAACAACAACAGCTTGCCCAGCAATTTGGCGTGCGTAGCGTACCCACCGTAAAGGTCGTCAAGGATGGCCAGATTGTCGATGAATTTACCGGCGCTATCCCCGAGGCACAAATTCGCGAGTTATTGGCCAAATATATCCAACGTAAATCTGACATCCTTATGCAACAGGCCTATGATAACTATCAAGCGGGTGACAAAGCCGCCAGACAAACCATGATTGAAATCGCCAATAGTGAGCCAGGCAACCTCAAGCTACGGTTATTATTAGCAGATGTTTTAATTGAAGAAAAACAATACGACGACGCCAAGGATATTCTGCTGGCATTACCCGCTGCTGCACAACAACAACCCGAGGTCGCCAGGTTACTCACTCGCCTCGAGCTTACGAATCCAGCCCCGGGTTCACATAGCGGTCGAGCACCTGCTGCAGTTGCCCGCGCACCGCACGGCCTTCGCCGAGCACCCGTGTCTGGTTGACCACCACCTGCACGTCACGCCGTGCCTGCGTGCTGGC
>JANNJI010000167.1:0-7629 GCA_031405795.1 Gammaproteobacteria bacterium | reverse complement strand
GCACGGGGCAGACGATCATGCTCATCGGCGTGGGCAACATGGTGGCGCCCTGGGTGCAGGGGGGCGGGGCTACAGTGCGCGGCGCCCGCACGACCGAGGTAAACGGCGTGAAGTCGTATTTCGACGACATCACCGGCTTTGGCACGACGGGGTTTACGAATATGTTCAAACCGTAAATGCGCGAGCGTCGCATCGTGCTTGCGTGCGCGGGCATAGGCGGAGCTGTCATCTTTGAGTTGTTCGGTGTCGGCGCGTTGCTCGATCCAGGCTTGGCGAATCGCGGGCAGGCCTTTGAGTAAATCAATCGCCACTAGCGGATCGGTATAGGGGCCGGAGGTGTCGTAGATATATATAGGAGGGTTTTCTTCGATACCCTGCGAGGCGTGGGTCGGCGTTTGGGTAACTTCACGCATCGGTACGCGGATATTGGCTTGCGAGCCGTTAATATAAATCTTGCGGGCATTGGCGAATGCGCGCGTCACGTCGGCGGACAACTGCGTGGTCTTTTGGATAAAACTTTGGGGGATCGCGCTCATCGTGGCTCCTTAAAAGGATCGGGTGGAATCAGTTTCGACCCGGAGCAACGACGCGGAAGGACAACAAGTGCTTCCCTACGCCGGTGCTGGCCGGATCAGGTTCAAAGGGTCTATGTCTCAGCCCCACCGGTCTGGCGGGGCACCCCTAGCGTAATTCTTGTTCAAGGTATAGTAATAGCGTGGTGTTTGCAAGCTGTTGGGCCCATAAGGGATAAGCCGGATTTATCCGCGCCAAAAGATTCACCCTCTTGTGTCACCGCACCATAGTGCTTAGGCTCTAGGCTTCGCAGGTGAAACAACAAGGACAGCAGGGACATGGCCACTTTCAATACCAATGAAGCGCGTTTTAATATGATTGAACAGCAAATCCGCCCTTGGGATGTGCTGGATCAGAACGTTCTGGATCTGTTGGCCCGGCTGCCACGTGAAGAATTTGTTCCCGAGGCCTATCGCCGCCTCGCCTTCGCCGACATCAGTATCCCGTTGGCGCATGGTGAATGCATGCTGGCACCGAAACTGGAGGCGCGTCTGTTACAAACCGTGGGCGCACAGCCGCACGAAACCGCGTTAGAAATCGGTACCGGCAGCGGTTACTTCACCGCGCTGCTGGCCAGCCAAACACGGCATGTATACAGCGTGGATATCCACGCCGGGTTTCTTAACGAGACGCGCGCCAAACTCAACACACGCAAGCTCTATAATGTCACCCTCGAACACGGCGATGCCGCACGCGGCTGGGATCGGCATCAGCCTTATGATGTGGTGGTGGTATCGGGCTCCCTGCCCATCCTGCCGGATACGCTGAAAACCATGCTGACTATCGGTGGTCGGCTGTGCGCCATTGTCGGCGAATCACCGGTGATGCAAGTACGCCTGATTACCCGTATCGGGCAAAACGAATGGCGCTCAGAAAATTTATTTGAAACCGACGTGCCCGCATTAAAAAATGCCTTGCAGCCTGATCGGTTTGTGCTTTAAGTAACTTTATAGGCAAGACCCAACTCATGCAGGTCGAGATACAGTCGATTGAATATATATGCACCCAGATCCAAACCTTGTTCGATGAAGTAACGCCGCGCCGGATTCGACCACAACGGCTCAACCACCGCGAAAAACTCCTCGGCGTGGCGGTGATCGATTTCAGCATGTAATTTGTAATGCACCAGGTCTTGTTCCTTAATCCAGCCACGTGCGACGATGGCCTGACCGATAATTGCCGAGATCGGTGCAAAGGCGTACTCAATAATCCCCATGCAGGCCACCCCCACTTCCAGTTCGTCTAATACACACGACGCAGAAAGCACACTGTTAAAGGCGCGCAATGGCGCAGTTAATTTACTGTCTTCGAGACGGGTTACATTACTACCTATCGTGTTGAGAAACCGCTGGAAGGTATTGTGATGAAATGCCAGTTCGTCAAATTCACCGTGTTCTTCCACCAAATTATGCAGGATATCAAGCCGAAGTTTCGGCTCGGGGATACGCCCAACCAACGCGGCCATCGGACGAGGAAAAAAGGTGACGGCATAAAAAAATTGTTCCTGCGAGGCGCGAAAAGCGGACAATGACATTGAGCCATCGTGCAGGGCTTTAAAATAGGGATTGTGAAGAATGCCGATACGTTGGAGAGCGGCATCGGCTTGCGCGGTAACGTGTGGTGCGCGTGACGGTTTTTCCATTGAGATACCTCACCTTGCTAAATTTCCGAAGAATGAATGTTCCAGGCCGGGCCGAGACTAAAGCCATGTGCGTATATCGTAGCAGGTGCGTAGACGACGTTGATATCACCCAACGCCGCGTGCAACGCTTGAGCATCGGCCTGCGCAACGGCCACAAATAACGCCGGATAGTTTAACTGGGCCGCCTGTGCACAAGCCTGACGGATTAGCGCGGCACCGTCGCCCGCATCGCGGAAGGCAAACGCCGACAGATGCGCACTCATTATTTCTAATCCATCATTCGCCACCAGGCGTTTTGCCCGACGGGTATCTTCCAAACAACCGCAGGCAGTACCGTCGCGGGCCATCAGCCAGGTTGGCGCCAGCAATGATCGCTCGGCTGGGTTGCCAATGACGCTGGCGTACCGGCCAAGGGACAATCGACGATAACACGTGCGCACCTGCGCCTCCGTAGACACAAAACTATCATCAGGACACCCACCTTGATCACAGGCAATACGCATAACAATCGTCTTACCCACTGCGGCGAAGGACGGGATACCCACACGACCGGAATAGTCGCTGGGTACTCTGCGTGAGCCATCCATCACCACTCCAAATATTTTTATCGCGGGATTCTGTATCCAATCGCGCACCGCCTGTTGAAATTGCAGGAGTAACCGGCCACCACGTGCCGCTGGTGCGATTTTCAAATCACCCAGATAACAGACCTGTTGTTCGTTGCCGTCAGGGCAAAGCAAAGGCCGGATTGCGGCAGACATCACACCCTGCACCTGATCATCCTGCTCAGCCACAAAACAACGCGCTGTACCGATGGAACGATAAAACTGCGCATAATCCGCGCCGTGCTCGATACGAAAGAAACAATCCGTACCCAGCGGATAAGTAAACTGTTGTTCGAACACTGCCAAGGCGTGTGCCAGCCTCGGTGTCGGCGGATCAGCAATGATCAACACCCTCATTGTTTCCTTCCCAAATGCAAAGCCCGGTAGAAGAAGCTGCGATCACGTTGTAATAACTCATCGGCGAGTGATTTATCCCAGACAAACGCAGCGTCCAGCGAGGTGATGTCCAATGTGGAATTGAGCTGGCGAATAAACACGGCGCCACCCGGACGTAGCGCACGCCAGACTGACGTTAGTGTTTGCCGGGCTTCATCAGGCGTCAGCCAATCCAGAATGTTCGACAGATGAATAAAATCATAGGTGTCTGTTGTACCGTCGAGCACCTGACCCATCAATCCCACGGTGTATTCCATGCTGGGTAGCGTCTCCAGCAGCGGTTGTGTTAGCCAGGGCAATGATAGGTTATCGGGGAGCCTGCCACGCAACATCAACCAAAGATAAGGATTGGAATTCGCGGGTAATGTCGCTAATGCCTGACGCGTACGCCGGGCGAAGTGTCGGCTAAACGGTTCGACACGATTGTGGGTTGCACCTTCACCGAACAACTGTACCAGGTTTGCCTGGCTGAACACCTCGTCATAGATATCATCCATACTGTGACCCAGTGAAGTATCCGGCATCACCTGTTTCGTTTGTGCAGCGGGATCTGCCAGACACAGCAATTGCTCCCATACCGCATCGCGACCCAGACGTTGACGTAACTGGGCAAAGAGTTGTTCATAACGGCCGCTATAATCAGGACCCCATTCTGCAACATGCGCAAGAGGACCGAAACAATCATGCGCGAGATCAAGTTCGTCTAACACAGCGATGATAGCGTTGTGCCGTTCCACGCTGGATAGTGGCAGGTGTCCCAGTAAACCTAACCGTTGCGTGGGCGTTGCCGTGTGCAAGAGCTGTAGTTTGAATCGGGTTAGTGCGAGTTGTGCAGGATTGGCATCGATCAAATGTAAATGGGTAACGTGCGCTGCCAGTACCGCGGCCGTGCAACCCCCGGAGGCAATCATTGCCACACGTGCAGCAGCGGCTTTCACCGTGTGTAACACGTCCAGATCGAGCAGCGGGTCTTCGCGCACCAGCGCAAAGGCCAGGGGCAAACCCGTTGCATCAACCAACCAGGATGGATGAGTTAGCATCGTTGACTGTGTAGTAATGTATGCACTTCGATCTGCTATTGCTTTTTACGAAAGTAAAGCATGTTGCGCAACAGGGTGGGATCGTCAGGCAGCTGCATGAATTCCCTGGCGCGAAAAACGTAATATAGCCCGCCTGCCCAAAGCAAAAATAAGATCACCGCATACACTTTGAATACGCTATGCAACCCGTAAACAAACGGCACGAACAACAGCAATGGATAAAGCAGCCGAATCAACCAGAAATCATGAAATGAGCGCCGCGCCCGATCCGCATCGAGCGAGGCAAAGGTTTTTTCAATTTGATCGCTGGCGATCCAGGCGCTCAGCGCAAAGGCCAGTTTTGGCATATCCCAAAGTAATGCCAGGCCGATGTAAACAAGATAATTGATTTTGCACAACCATGAGATATAGATGCCCGAATTCCCCCAGTTGATCTTTCTTTTTTTGTATTTGCGCCACAGCACCAGAAAAACCACGTATAAAAACCCGGGACCCCACCAGACCGTGACGAGCGCACCAAGCCAATCCAGCATGAAGAGCGATTTAAAAAATACAACGGGTTGCAGGAAAGTCAGCGGCAGACCGATGGCCTCCGTGAAGACCATGCTATCGCCACTCTTGCGAATTTTCTGATAGCGTAGATAGCCAATCTTGAAAAGAATCAGCGGCAAAAAAGCGATCAGCCAGTAAAGGACAAAATCCATCTGGCTTTCCATCCAGATAAAGGCAGGCGATCTCAGCTGTTCAATTCCCATCCGTTGAGTTTATCTTACCCGGCCACCTATAAACCAGCAGCATAGCCCCGGCCACCATTGCAATAGTAATCAATTTTGCCTGGAGCCACTCCCTCAGGATAAACTACCTGCCGTAACGATAGGTTATCGATTTGACCACTATGCAAAACATCAGCCCCCGGGATTTACTCGTCTATCTGCGTGACAGCCAGACGCAGCCGTTACTGCTGGATGTCCGTGAGCCCTGGGAGTTTGAGACTTGTCATATCACCGGGTCTACCCTGATCCCGATGCGTGATATCCAGCAGGCAGCGGCACAACTCGACAAAAACCGGGACACCGTGGTGATCTGCCACCATGGTATTCGCAGCCGACACGTAGCATACTATCTGGAGCAGAATGGTTTTACGAATGTGATTAATCTTGAAGGAGGCGTGGAACGTTGGGCACAAGATGTTGACCCCGGCATGAAACGGTATTGATGATGCAGAAAAAATTTCTCTTGAGCCTTGCCACGCTGTGGTTGTTGTCCGGTACCACCGCTGTACAGGCGGAAACCCTGAAACAAATCTATGAGCAAGCCAAACAAAATGACCCGGGCTTTCGCGCCGCGCAGGCGCAATATGCCGCTGAGCGGGAAGCCAAGTCACAGGCCTGGGCACCGTTGTTACCACAGCTCAATGCCAGCGCCAGCCGTACCAAAACCGACCAAACCGTGAACAGTTCGAATGTACCGGCATTGCCAGTGGGTGACTATGACAGCACCACCAACCAGTATAAGTTGAGTCTGACGCAAACGTTGTACCGGCATGATCGCATCGTGGCCCTGCGTCAGGCCGACAAAGCCGTGGCACGTGCCGAAGCGACTTACGGTAATGCGCAACAGGAGTTAATCCTGCGGGTGGCACAACGTTATTTTGAGGTATTGGCCGCAGAAGACAACCTGAGCTTTGCCCATGCAGAACGACAAGCCATTGAACAACAATTGCAACAAACCCAACAGCGCTTCCGTGTCGGTTTGAGTGCGATCACCGATGTCCACGAGGCGCAAGCGCGTTACGATCAGGCCACCTCGCAGGAGATCGCCGCAGATAATCTGCTGGCCATTACCCGTGAAGCAATCCGTGAACTCACCGGCGCCGCCACGGCCCGCGTCTCGCCTTTACAGGAAAAAACCCCGCTGCTTGCGCCGGAACCGGCCAACCTGGACGAATGGGTCAAGGCGGCAATGGAGCATAATCTCGCATTACTCGCCAGTGAAAAAACCATGGACATCGCTGGTGACGAAATCAATCGCATTCGTGCCGGCCATTATCCCACCCTCGATTTGGTAGGTGAACGCAGCAACACGGATGTGACTGGCACCAACGTGACCGATACCGATGAAACATCGATCTCCCTGCAATTGAACATTCCACTGTATCAAGGTGGCCTGGTGAGTTCACAAACCCGCGAAGCAGCGGCACGGCATGTGCAGAACAAGGAATTGTATGAACAACAACGCCGCACCACCGAACGCCAGACACGCAGTTCCTATTTGAGCGTGATTGCTAACATCAGTCAGGTGACGGCATTAAAACAAACCCTCAAGTCATCCCAAACCGCGCTGTCGGCAACCCAAACCGGTTTTGAAGTCGGCACACGCACCCTGGTCGACGTGCTGAACTCACAACGCGAATTGTTCCGGGCACAACGTGACTACGCTAAATCCCGCTACGACTACATTGTGGAAACGCTGAAACTCAAACAAGCAGCGGGCTCACTCAGTGATAAAGACCTGCAGCAAATTGCGCAATGGGTGGAATAAAACTTGTTATGTGACAAGACCAACAGCCAGCTGCTGATCATTGATGTGCAGGAGCGGTTGTGCGCGGCGATGCCAGCGCCGGTTTTGGCGCAGCTGTTGCGTAATACCACGGTATTAATTACCGCTGCCAGGGCATTACAGATACCGCTGCTGGTCACCGAGCAATACCCGCAAGGCTTAGGCTCCACCCATGCGCAAATCAAAACAGCACTGCCCGACGATCAATCTTTTTACAGCAAAACCTGTTTTTCCAGTTGCGGCGCGAAAGACATCAAGCCCTTGCTGACGGTGCATGCCCACGGTCAATTTATTTTAACGGGTATGGAGGCCCATGTCTGTGTATTACAAACGGCATTGGAACTTAAACAGCAAGGTGCCACCGTGTTTGTGGTGGAAGATGCGATTTGTTCGCGTTTCAAACCGCAGTTTAACAATGCCATCGCCCGACTACGCGCAGAAGGGATTGTCATCAGCAGCACCGAATCTGTGCTGTTTGAATGGCTGCGCGACGCCAGTCACCCGCAGTTTAAGGCGCTCGCCCCGTTAATTCGCTAATCGATAAAAAACACAGCACTAAGGAATCCCTGATCAGGTGCTATTTTGTCATTTCGAGTGAAAGGAGAAATCTGTCTGCTGCGTACTAACTGTGGTGTGTTTATTGTCATCGGGGAAGATTTCTCGGCAACTGCTTCCTGCGTTGCTCTCGACTGCTCGTTCCCGACGCAGTCTACCGAGTCCTTCCTTGGACTCGTACCTTCTGCATCCATGCAGTCGTCCCCCACTCACTTTCGTTCGGGAGTCGAAATGACAAAGGGTAAGTGGCGTTTGGGAG
>JANNJI010000166.1:0-4580 GCA_031405795.1 Gammaproteobacteria bacterium | reverse complement strand
GGCAAAGACCAGTTTCTATGGGTGGTACAATGAAAAGGCAAGACATTATTATCAGGAATGGTTAAAAATGGAGCCCGACAATATTGAGGCTTTATCTGATTTGGCAGAAGTTTTTTCAAGACAGCGCAGGTGGGAGGATGCCAAAAATACATTCATCTCGACAAATAGACCAAAACTTCGTGTGCGCCACGTTTGGCCGAAAGGAGAAATGTGGGGTGGCGGCGCCGTCGACGTTACTGTACAAGTCGTTAACATAGGCATTACAAAAGCGAGGCTTACAAAATTCAGTGTTAAGATTTGTATTGCCTTGGCCAATAGACCACTCCCATCGCCGCCTGCATACGAGAAATACTCTACAGTAAGCAATATACTCAAAAGTGGAGAGTCTGCTGACTTACCATCTATTGACAAGCAAAATATCACCGACGAGGAACACACAGCGATTCGTAATGGAGAGCAACTTCTCTACTGCTTCGGCTATATTATATATGCCGATAGTGCCAATCTTATTAGAACGACAGCATTCTGTCGCGTCCTTGAACTTTCAGCCGGGTCCGGTAGCTATAGTAAGATTGGCCGCTTCATAAAGCTTGCTCCAATCAACGAAGACTATGAATATGACGACTAATACAGGTGCTCATAATCTGGCAATACCGACCTATCGCGTGCGCATGATCTCTAACCCCTCCTTCGAGGCGACCCACAGCAGCAAGCCGTTGTGAGCATCTCATGTCAAACGTTATAAAGCGCATGATTAAGAGCTTAGTAATAATTGTTGTGATCGGGGTTACATCATTTATCTATACAGATATGCAGAGCCCGTCTGTATTTTATTCAGGCGTTTTTCCTTTTATAGTTTTTTTTTCATTAATAGCTCTTGGCGTTTGGTTTGTGATGCTATTTCATAAATTAGGTATTAAACAAACCAGTAATTCTAGTAGTGGTGGTTTTTGGGGAGGTGATGGAGGTGGGGGTAGTGACGGGGCTTGATAACAAATATTTTCTAAGGAACCCCTAATTAATTCGCAGAATGGCTACATCAAACGAATCATTTCCCTCTTTGAAAAATAGGGGGGCGGGCAGGAATTCGGAACAGTTATTTATTTAGCTAGTTAGGGTGCGCAACAAAAATTTCGCACCCTATTTCTTTTGTGATGTCTCGCGTTACTCGCCACCAAGCATGTTCCTGCCTAACCCCGATGTTATGCGAATAAATTTAACGTCGGCATCGTCAGCTGAAAGTCGTTGGGAACTGCCAACGAAGTACCAAAACCGGCGAGACCGCGCAGCGACTGATGAATGACGCCCGGTGTTAATCGTACTGCACTTGCCGTCTCAATAGCAGGTACCGGCGCTGGCACCGATGCCAGGGTCGCTGGGTTGATCCACAGCGCATTATGGTTGGCAGTCGTAGCACCGATGGTCCGATTACCGCGAATCGGGTGGGTTGAATTACCCATCATCATCATGCTGGTGATCGGCCAATGATCCTTGCCATTGTTAGTGTTGTATACATTGGTACGGCCGAAATCCGAACCCACTACCACAATAATCCTGTCTGCCAAATTACGAGCTGGTAACGCTGCCTCACTCAGGATCGCATCCAAACCCTGCAGCAAGTCCATCAAACGCGGATAATGGTCGGCATCGTGATTGGAGTGCGTATCAAAACCACCAATAGTAATCTGCACCGCTGAGGCGACGCCGGACTGATAAGCCGCCAGCGCAATATGTCCCTGTCGATACAAGTCGAAGGCACTGTTACGTCCGCTAAAATCGGCCTGCGCTTTCTCGGCATTAGCGGCCAGATTGTCAGCCATGGCGGCAAAACGGCTGGGGCCTGAGCGGGACTCTTGCAGTTTACCTACCGCCTCTTTGATCCGCGGTAGGCGCTGTGCATTAAACATGGCCAGGGTACGGGCATCGCTGGCTGTTTTTATGAGCCCACGCGTTGCCTCTGGAAGATAATGTTGGTTAATATTCTCAGACCTGGCACTCTGGCTGCGGTGCGGAAAAGCGATTTCATACAGTGGGTTTAAATCATATGATCTCATCCGTGTGGCCACGGTCAGCCCACCCGTTACCGCGTAACCCCCATTGGTAATATAAGTCATGGGTCGAGCCGGTGCTGCCACCCCGGCAATCAACGCACCAATGGATGGAAATCCAACGCGCGACAACTCACCGCTCCAGCTGTGTCGTTGACCGTCTTCATGGGAGTTAGTACGGGTATCAACACCGTTGATCACCAGCATCTTCTGATAGTACTTGTCATAAAAGGTTCTGGCATTGTATAACGTCGTGTTATTGAGGAAGGTATCGGGCGGCGGTGCATAACGTAACGGACTACCATTCGGCGCTTGCAGGATAGCACTGCTAGGGTAGTTATTCAGACGCGCCGGATCAGTGGCGCTGGTATATCCTTTTGGATCCCAGAGACTGGTTGGGTCCCAGCCGCCATCGGCATTCACAAACAACCATAACGGGCCCGTGTAATTATCAACGGCGCCGAACACTTGCATAGACGGCAACGAGAGGGCTGCGCTCGCGCCAAGCAGGCCCGACAATTTAAGAAAGTCTCTGCGTTTCATAGTTAAACTCCAATTTCAAAATATAACGCTGACATGTTATTCGATGTCGCGTTGGGTTTTACTCAAACAAAAATTTATAATCCATCATCAGGTACGATACCACCGCCATCCAGGGACGAATTGTCCGGTTTGTATCTGCTGCGCTACCGCATTCGGCAGGGAGATTCGTTACCGTGGCGTTGCTATTCCGGACCGCCACAAACAGATCATAGGTACGCGTGATTTCGGGATCGTCTATCGCCAACTCCTCGCCCAAGATTCGTTTGTGCAGATAGACGATATTCTGTTTGATCCGATCAGCGCCCGTGACGTTGTCCGGCAAATCGGTAGCCGCCACGTTGGGAAACAATATGCGACCCGTTGCCCTGGCAAGATCGGCGGGCACCTGCCTACAGGCAGTTTGATAGGCAATACGTTCCTGCAACGAGGCCATCGCACTCGTCGGCTCCTGAGTACGGACAATCACGTCCATGGAATCGATACCGCCATAGAGTATGCGAAAGGTATCACCCGTCAGGGCGTTATTGCTGGGTGAGCGCCACTGGTAACCACCGGTAATGGCGCTCACTTTGCGGTCCAGCTGTTCAGGTGTCGACACGACGGGTGAGCCGATGGTTGCATACGCAGCCGGATTCTCGCCGGTACCCAGATTAACAGCTTTGAACATCTCGCTGGCCACAACATCTTTAACCAAACTCTTGAAGTTGTAGTTACTGGAGACAAACCGCGTCTTGAGTTGCTCTACCAACACCGTATCTTGCGCCGCCACAGGTCCCAGCAATCCGCGCAACAGTGTTTTCACCGTCGCCACGGCGAATCGATTATCAGCGGCAATGCGTCTGCCCAGGAACTGCAACGCCGTCGCGCTCTCGCCTGCGGGTAACAGATCGATCATCGTATAACCGGGTGCCAACACCTGCGATGGATTAGGCCGGTTGCCCTGGAAAGTACCGCTGTTACTATAGTTCTTGTACAAACCAGCAACGGGATCCATCACGTTATGGCAAACCGTGCATTGCGGATCAGTCAAAGTTGGGACCGTGCCGATGACATTATTGAAATCCAGCCCGGAACGATCAGCCAATCCCTGTATATCTGTATCGAGGAAATACAGGAAGGTATACCGCGTCCGCGCCCGATTGCGGTTTGTTGCTGTCGACGGATAACGGCCCAGGAATGGTAAGGTACTCAATATACCGGTGTGTTCATAGGCGCGGTTACTCATGTCTGTCAATCTTGCTTCTCTGAACACAGTGGGATCACGTAATGTCACTGCGTTGCCATTAACAAAGGTAAAGTCTGCAATTGAGGCGCCGAATATCGCCGCCGAGTAGCTGTTTACCATCACGTAATCCGCCGTCACGATCTCAGTGAATGGCCGGTTGTTACGCACCACATGAGCCACCAACTCCAGCGGCGCCTTGGCTACACCGTAGTTCGCATTTCTACGTAGCGCGTCCCTGTCCGCAGGAATAGCATAATTTGGAGTCAGACTGGCATCTTCGAAGAAATCTGCATTGGTAAAATTGCTCTTATCCAGTTCTGCCAACGCTCGGGTGTTAACGTTGTAGTAATCCGTCAACAACATGTCGTTGTAGATCTCTTTCACCCGCGTATAAAAAGCGGATTCATTCGTCATAATGCTATCCAACTGTGTGTTGATTGCCGTGGTGATTGCCGCATCCGCCGTTCCGGCACTATTGACCGCCGCTTCTTCTGCTGCGGTGGGCAGCCGTGCTGCCAGGGCTAATGTTGCTTTACGCAGACGGTTGTAGCCACTACCGGTGATCACACCTGCGGTTACGGGGCCTGTTGTGCAGGTTCTGCTCTTGTTTACCATGTCGGACAGGGTCATGTAATTGGCTGTGCCCTGGGCAGCAACAGTACCGCCACTGTGGTTGGCATCCAGGTTTCCCGCCTTGGTCAATATCAAGGAGATATTGTTGCCACCAGTTCTGGCGGCCTGGGTCTTAAAGTTGGTGAAGTTGG
>JANNJI010000165.1:0-2653 GCA_031405795.1 Gammaproteobacteria bacterium | reverse complement strand
TCTAAGCGAAGACCTGACGATCCTCATTATTGCCCACCGCCTCACCACACTGAGAAACTGCACCCAGATAGTGGAACTGGGTGATGGTGGTATTTTGCGAATGGGCACTTATCAAGAAATTGTGAATCAAGCGGCTTGAGTGCCGCTGACAAGTAAGGAAAGTAATTTCATGCTCAATAATTCTTCCATTCTCATCACTGGTGGTACCGGTTCTTTTGGTAATACCTTTGTACCAATGACACTGACAAAATACAATCCCAAGCGTCTTGTTATTTATTCCCGGGATGAAATGAAGCAATGGGAAATGGCGCAAAGGTTCGAAGGTGATCCAAGGGTTCGATTTTTTATCGGCGATGTTCGTGATAAAGATCGTCTGGCGCGTGCGCTTGATGGAATTGACTTTGTTATCCATGCAGCAGCCACTAAGATCGTCCCCACCGCGGAATACAACCCCTTTGAGTGTGTCAAGACCAACATTAATGGGGCGATGAACCTGATCGATACCTGCATCGACCACGGGGTCAAGCGGGTTGTGGCGTTATCAACCGATAAAGCGAGTAACCCGATTAATCTCTACGGTGCCACCAAGCTGGCATCGGATAAGTTATTTGTGGCAGGTAATGCGTATGCGGGAACGCACAATACGCGTTTTGCAGTAGTGCGCTATGGCAATGTAATGGGGTCACGCGGTTCAGTGATTCCATTTTTTATGTCATTGGCCAACACGGGTGTTCTGCCTATTACGGATATTCGCATGACCCGTTTCATGATTACTTTGGAACAGGGTGTCGAATTGGTGTGGCATGCCTTTGATGATATGCAAGGTGGCGAGATATATGTCAAAAAAATTCCTTCCATGACGATTCTCGATATTGCGAAAGCCGTTGCACCTGATGCCAAGCACAAGATTATCGGGATTCGGCCGGGGGAAAAGATCCACGAACAAATGATTGGCGTGGAAGATGCCCCGCACACCTATGAATATGAAACTCATTGCAAAATCCTGCCTGCGATTCATAACTGGTCTTCGGATCCTCTGCGTAATAACGGGGGGATCAAAGTGCATGATCATTTTATGTATACCTCTGACAATAACAAAGAATGGATGCCAGTTGAGAGTTTGCGTGCATGGATCGATGCGCATCGCAGTAAGATCGGTGCTATCTGAGGATGATTAAAAACAATGATGTCATAGGTTCTGCACTGGCGTGAAAGAAACTATATTGATTACTGGGGGTTCCGGATTACTCGCGCTTAACTGGGCCTTGGCAATACGGGATCGCTATGCGGTTACTCTCGGATTGCACAAACGGAGCATTTCACTCGCAGGGGTTGAGACTCGATATTTTTCTCTTGATTCGGTCAATGCGCTCCTCAGCATTTTTAAAGATATCCAACCGCATTTAGTGATTCATACTGCAGGGTTGACGAATGTGGAAGAATGCGAAGCCAAGCCAGATATTGCACAGCACATTAACGTGGAGATGGCGGCAAATGTGGCCCAGGCCTGCACCCGATTGCAACTACCTTTGGTGCACATCTCTACTGACCATCTCTTTTCAGGAGAATCATCATTGATCGATGAAACTCATCCTGTTGCCCCGCAAAATGTTTATGCACGTACTAAAACTCAAGCCGAGTTGGCCGTGATGAATACTTACCCTAACGCCTTGATCGTGCGCACGAATTTTTATGGGTGGGGTCCATCCTACCGACGCTCATTCAGCGATTTTATTATTGATTCTCTGCGTATGGGCGCCAGCATTACTTTATTTGAGGATGTATTTTATACGCCAGTTCTGATCGAGGTATTGGTACATGCTGTACGTGATTTAGTGAATCAAAAGGCCAGTGGTATCTTTCATGTTGTTGGCGACGAGCGGATATCCAAGTATCAGTTTGGAATTAAGGTTGCCAAGCAGTTCCAACTCGATCTTGGCCTTATCAAGGCGGGTAACTTGGCTGATCAGCGTTCGCTTACCCGCCGACCTAGCGAAATGAGCTTATCTAATGAAAAGGCTTGTCGTATTCTTGGTAGATCACTGGGTGGTGTGGACGATCATCTCCACATGCTTTCACAACAGCAAAAGATAGGGCTTACTCAGGAAATTCAAAACCTATGATTCCTTATGGTCGACAAGATATTTCGGAAGCCGACATCCAAGCGGTTGTTGATGTTCTTCGCTCGGATTTTATTACTCAAGGCCCAGCAATTCCCGCATTCGAGCAGGCCGTGGCTACCTATTGCGGAACCAAACATGCTGTGGCAGTTAACAGTGCTACGTCCGCGTTACACATCGCGTGCTTGGCCCTCGGCGTTGGCCCGGGTGATTTGGTTTGGACCAGTCCAATCACTTTTGTGGCCAGCGCGAACTGCGCACTCTACTGCGGGGCTACAGTGGATTTTGTTGATATTGATCCGCGTACTTATAACCTTAGCGTGGTGTGTCTCACAGAGAAGCTAGAGCAAGCCGAACGAGCAGGTAAACTGCCTAAAGTGGTCATCCTTGTTCATCTTGGCGGACAGCCTTGTGAATTGGCTAGTATACATGCCTTGAGTCAGCGTTATGGCTTCAAGATCATTGAAGACGCCTCTCATGCCATCGGAGGCAAGTTTCGTGGTGAACCAATCGGTAATTGTCGCTACAGTGAT
>JANNJI010000164.1:0-3030 GCA_031405795.1 Gammaproteobacteria bacterium | reverse complement strand
CCGACCTCGTCCCACAGCGCCTCGGCGCCAAGGTCGAGGTTGACGCTTTGCAGCCGCACGGCTTGCCCGGGTTCGAACGGGTGCAACACCCACAGGCCGTCGGCGCCCTTGCGGTAGAGGTCGCAGCGGCGCGAATCCGGGTCGACCAGCAGCAGCTCGCTCAGCGACGGCAGCAGGCGGTAGGCGGCGAACTTGTCGCCGCGGTCATAAGCAGCCGTGCTGGGCGACAGCACCTCCACCACCAGCAACGGCTCGCGCTTGACTCAAACGCGGCTGCAAAAAGCGACATTTTATGCTCGCTGGCATATTCACCCAATCTTTCCAGCGTCGTATTTCCAATACCTTTTTTAGGCGTGGTAGCGGCGCGGATAAATGCAGGGTCGTCACCTTCGTTGGCAATTAGCCGTAAGTACACCACCGTACTTGCCACCGTCATGGTGACTGGGTTAATCAATTGCCATCCTCCCACTCGACGACATCATCACTGCTTGTTTGCATGAGATGGAGGATAGCAGCATGAACTGCGTCTTCATCGAAGCCACCAAGATGCATCAAATCTTCAGGCACGCCCATCGGCAGAAAACAATCCTGGTGACCCAAGCGTTTAAACGCGCACGCCTTGCCAGACTCTGCAATGACTTCGGCTACCGCAGAACCCAGTCCGCCCACAATGCTGTGGTCTTCGACCGTAATAATGCGCTGCGTCGCAGTGATCGCATCCTGAACTGCCGCGACATCAAGCGGTTTGACCGAGGCCATGTTCACCACTTTGACACTGATCCCCTGCGACGCGACACGCACTGCGGCACGCAGCGCCTCTTGTACACACAGACCGATGGCAAACACCGTGACATCACTGCCATCGGTTACGGTTCGCGCTTTGCCGATCGCAAACGCTTCCTCACTATCTTTCATGATGGGCAACTCCGTGCCACGACCCGTGCGCAAATACACCGGGCCTTCATAGGCCAGCGCCGCGAGCAGGGCGTCCGTCAACTCGTCGCCATCGGCGGGGGCCAGTACAACCATGCCCGGTATGTTACGCATCAAGGCAATATCCTCAAACGCATGATGGGTTGGTCCTCCCTGGCCATACGCAACACCGGCAAGCGTACCGATAATTTTTACATTACGGTCGCCATAGCCAATGTCAGTCCGGACAAATTCGGCCGCTCGCAAGGTTGCAAACGTGGCATAAGTGCAGACGACGGGAATGTGATCAGTCGCTGCGAGTCCTGCTGCAACCGCCATTAAATTTTGTTCTGCGATGCCAACGTTAAAGAAGCGATCAGGAAAAGCTTCCTTGAAGTGTTGGATCTTAGTTGAATTACCGAGGTCGGCCGTCAACGCGACAATGGCGGGATCGCGACGACCTGCTTCCACCAAGGCGTCGCCCCATGTTTCAGAGGCACTGATAAGATTGACGTCCTCGACCGTCCAGGTAAAGCCTTGCACTTTTTTCATGACAACGCCTTATACTGGTGTCGAACCGAGGCCAGTGCTTTCGCATACATTGCCGAATCAAGTGCACCGTAATGCCATTTCGCTTCGTTCTCCATAAAATCGACGCCCTTGCCTTTAACCGTTTGCGCCAAAATAACGGTAGGACGTTTTGCTTCCGCATCAGCAGCATCCGGTTCAGCAAGTGCGATTTCTATATTGGCACACAGCGGTATAAAATCGTGACCATCGCAGTGGATGACGCGCCAGCCGAACGCTGCCCATTTATCGGCTAACGGCTCCAACGGCACCTCTTGTTCAGTAAAGCCATCCATGGTCAGTCGATTGCGATCCACCACGGCGATCAGACGATGCAAGCGCTGCGCACAGGCAGCAAGCGCCGCCTCCCAAGTAGATCCTTCGTAACATTCACCATCCGATAACAAGCAAACCGTGCGCGATGGCCAACCCTTGAGCCGAACGCCCAAGGCCATGCCAACGGCAATGCCCAAACCATGACCCAGTGAACCCGTAGCAACTTCGATAGCAGGCACCCTGCGATGATGCATGTGCATGCCCAGTGCGCTACCGGTTTTACCGAACGTCGACAGATCATCCGGATTGATGAAGCCGCAATCCGCCAGCACTGCTGCCAGCCCAAGACCACCATGGCCTTTTGACAACACAAAGCGATCCCGCTGTGGCCAGTCCAGGCGATGAGGATCAACACGAAGCGCACGGTGGTATAACGCGACCAGAATATCGGTTTGACTCAGTGCGCTGCCGACGTGACCGGATCCGGAGTGATACATAATCTGAAGGATTGATTCACGCACGCGCAGTGCCGCTGCTTGCAGCTGATGGCATTCTTCATTACTCAGCGTAGAACGAGGTATGGGGATTACCATGGGAAATTTATCATGATTGAAACCGCCAATTCTTACGCCACTGCGACCCAACGCGTCGCGTGATGTCACCGACAATCGGTGCCACACCTTGGTACTCGTCCAGCACCTTAGCCAAGGTCTCGACAACAAATTCAATTTCGTTTTCACTGATCGTCAGCGGCGGTTGCAGGCGTAATACATTCCAGCGCGATGATGTCGGCTGACACAATATTCCCGCTTCCAGCATCCTGACTGCGACCCATTGTCCAAACATGGATTCTGTCAACTTCTTCACCATGCCTGGAGCAAGGCGGTTCATCCAACCACTCCCTGTTGGGCCAAATTCAATACCGACCAGCAAACCACGACCACGTATATCCTTGATCAACGGGTGCCCGTGCAACCGTCGCTGCAACCCTGCCAGCAATTGTGCGCCACGTGCTTGACTGCGCGTCACTAACTCTTCTGCATCGATGATTTCCAACGACTGCAATGCCGCTGCACAGGAAAATGCATTCCCCTGAAAGGTCGAGCTATGTAAATCGAAACGATCCATTTTTCCGTAGGCCTTGTCGAACCATTTGCGCGATGTCACCGCGACCGATATCGGTGCGATGCCGCCGGAGAGTGACTTCGCCAAACAGAGTACATCGGGCACAAAGCCTTCTGCCTGATACGCGAACAGTGTACCGGTGCGACCCAG
>JANNJI010000163.1:0-4233 GCA_031405795.1 Gammaproteobacteria bacterium | reverse complement strand
CTTCAGTGTCATCTTGACCGTCACAAATACCTGGTACGCCCATGTATACGACGTAATCGCCTATATGACATTTTTGATTGTCGTTCCAGCGTACCTTGATGTGATATTACGCCAATTGAACAAATCTCGGGATGAGACCAATCGCGCTAACCGCGCAAAAAGTGAATTTCTTGCAGCAATGAGTCATGAAATCCGTACACCGATGAGCGGTATCGTCGGCGTCACCAGTTTATTAGCCAATACACCACTGAGCACCGAGCAACGTGAATATCTGGACGCATTACAGGAATCCTCCAGCGCCCTGCATGCCTTGATTGACGATGTCCTCGATCTATCGAAGATCGAGGCCGGAAAATATATTCTTGCTGAATACAAATTTAATCTTCCCCAGGTTATTTATGGCGTCGCACAAATGTTTGCGGCCAGCGCCAACAACAAGGGGGTGGAACTGTTTTTATATTGCGCCCCGGATTTGCCGGTATATGTCTATGCGGATGGAAAACGTTTACGGCAAATCCTGCTGAACCTGGTCAGCAATGCAGTGAAATTTACCACGTATGGTGAGATATTCATTCATGTTGATAAAGCCGAAAAACAGTCCGCTGCAGATCATATTAACCTGCGCTTTGAAGTACGTGACACAGGTCCTGGCATTGACCCTGCCCTGCAAAAACGTATTTTCGAACCTTTTTATCAAATTGTTGACCTGCAACAACGCCAACAACATGGTGGTACCGGGCTTGGCACCACTATCTCGGCGAACCTGGTCAAACTAATGAACGGCCAGATTGGTCTACACAGTGAACCAGGACAAGGCAGCACCTTTTGGTTTGAAGTGGCCATGCGTAAGGAAGATAGTGAGACACGCAAATACCCCACCATCTCGAACCCGGCACCTGTATTGATTCACGAAGCCCACCCGACGCATAGCGCCTTGCTCTCCCGCTATTTCCAGGCACTTAACTGGCCATACCAGTTGACACATAGTGAAACTGAGCTGCTGACCGCGCTACAGGCGGCTCGCCTTACTGACCAACCTGCTTTGGTCATGCTCAGCGAATTAACGTGTAAATCCGAGTGTCGTGTTATCGCTGAGCGTATTCGCGGGCTTTATGATCAAGCCGTTAAACTTTGCTGGATAATCCGCTTACCCCATTTGCAGATATTAACCGCCGCCGATAAAAAATTGTTTGATCAACAATTGGTAATGCCCGTGACTATCAAGCGATTGCACACAACATTATTAGACTTGGTCGATTACAACGCCACCAGCGAGCTGCCTGCATTAACAAATGATATTACGGTATTCCCCCTCTTACACATCTTGCTCGCTGAGGATAGCGATATCAATGCCAAAGTCATCACTACTTTTTTGCGTCAAGACGGCCATACCGTTGATCATGTTGATAATGGCGCAAAGGCATTAGCCGCCCTGACACAACATCGTTATGATTTGGTGCTGATGGACATGCGCATGCCGGAACTCGATGGCCCGCAGACTACCCAGCGTTGGCGCCAACTGGAACAAAATAAAAAACACCTGCCTATCATTGCCCTCACCGCCAACGCCACTACTGATGATCGTCGGCAGTGCCTGGAAGCCGGGATGGATGATTTTTTAAGTAAACCGGCGAGTCAGGCGCAGCTGCGGGAGATGATTAGCCGCCATACGCAGCACTAATCCTAAAAACGGGTTCCGTGGGGGCGGGTTCGGAACCCGCCCCTACGGCGTCACCTCCTCCATCTCCTGCCATTTTTTCTTTTTCTGCTGTTCCTTTTCCTCGTCCTCTAAAAAATTTTGATCCAGGGGCATTTTAATCGCT
The DNA here is from genome assembly GCA_031405795.1 of Gammaproteobacteria bacterium. Lineage (GTDB taxonomy): Bacteria > Pseudomonadota > Gammaproteobacteria > UBA6429 > Thiohalophilaceae > JACQBC01. Next base: position 2,410 of record JANNJI010000163.1, on the reverse strand, counting down.
AGGTCTTCGTAGAAATAATTCCGCACTTCGGTGAAGATCGCCGCGTCCACCGTGGATAATACCTCGACACCAATGAGCTGCTGACCATTTAACGTGTTTAACCCCTCAGAGAAGGCCGACAATACATTGGCTTATGTGTCGGTCACCGCCGGTTCAATGCCCGGATAATACTGGATAAACCCCTAACGAGACACGATGTTGGTAAACCACTTCCGTCGTCATGACTGCTCAGATGCTAATATCAAATAACACCGGTAACAACTCTTCTGCGCGACCTATGTACTCTTCCATGAATTCTGGATTACGTGGTGTCATGGGTTCAAGGTTCATGTAAAGGGTACGAGCGCCTGCATACTTTGCAGATCGTACAAAATTGGACGCCGGTGATACCGTTCCTGAAGTCCCGACCGAGATAAATAAATCACAATCCCGCAAGGCACGTTTGGACTGCCAGCTTTGCTGTGCAGGTATCTGTTCCCCAAATAACACAATGTCCGGCCGTAACACACTAGAACAAATAGGACATGTCGGCACAGCATTGTCATGTGGTTCAGTATCTATAAACGGTAACAGTGTGCAAGCCGGATTGGCGCAACGGGTTTTTAGAATCGATCCATGCAGCTCGATGATATTGCCACTGCCCGCGCGTTGATGCAGCCCATCCACATTTTGTGTGATTAAAACAAAATTCTGGCGTGAATCTAAATTACTCTCGATCCTGGCAAGTGAATAGTGTGCGTTGTTGGGCGTTGCGGTTACCAACTGCGTTCGCAGTGGTCCAAATAACTGCCATATTCGTTCTGGTTTGTCGCGCAGCCGATCCACGTGACCATATTCCTGCACATCAAATTCTTTCCAGACACCGTCTTTACCACGATATGTGCGGATTCCTGATGCCGCCGAAACACCGGCACCCGTCAGAATCACTATGTTTTTATATTGTTGAATGTCAATTTTCATGTGTAACAATATGTGTTATTAAGCAATTTTGTCAAACGTGATATTTATGCGAGAGATTGGTTATCTCAACGGCGATTTGCTGAATAACAGTGATTGGCACGGCAGTAAAAACAAGCAGCACCATCAGCCCGGTGGTAGTGATAGTAGCTCTTCAATTCCCTTATCAAAATCCTCATCACTGAATTGCGTGGGATCGCTATTAGGATAAGCCGAATCCACCATTCGGAACCTGAACCCATGAAGTGCAATATCAATATCAGGATAAGTTAATTCAACTAATTTAATAGGAACAGATACATCCATCTTGGGACACTGGTATTTATCCATCATTTTCCGCAACGCAACGGACGGCTTTAGCCCATCGATCAACACCCATCGCTTAAAATCACGAGCTGACTCCATCGGGAGAACGGTCATTGGCGTCGGGGTGAAAAGAAATAAGTCAGGTTTTATTGACACTGATTTCCCTTACCACTGTGGAAGCGAAAGCAGTTCCTCGACCCCCTTATCAAAGTCCTCATCACTGAATTGTTTGGGATCGCTATGGGGTAGGCTGAATCATTAATTCTGAATCTAAATCCACGACGAGTAAAATCGATGACAGGCTAAGTGTATTCAACTTCTGGTATGCAGCGGCAAAGTACCCCTCAAAACAATGCAGCGCTAGAATACACAGGATTGAACCAAGGCGTATAAGAAGTACGTTACAAATTAGCAATGTTGCTACCAGCCTGATAAAAGGATTTCTTGGATCAGTTGATCGAAATCATTGTCATTAAAGTCTGTTAGAATATATGGGTATCCTGAATCATGAATTTTGAATGTAAAGCTTTTGCTTGATATATCGAAATCTGGATAAGTATATTTAATTAATTCGATAGGAATTGACGAGTCTGGTTTAGGGCACTGGTACTTATCCATAAATTTTCTCAATGCAGCGGAAGGTTTCAGACCATCAACCAGAACCCAGTGCTTGAACTCGTCGAACGATTCTCTTGGCACCTGCGTGATCGGGGTCGTAGTAATAAGTACCAAATTAGGTTTATTAGTCATATTACGCTCTTAGGTCTTTTGCATGCTTACACCAATGAGATTTCACTTCAAGCCAACTGCCTTTAGTATTACCACTATCGAACGCTTCAACAAAACGATACCCAAGACTCTCCATTAGCCCGTTTGACCATTTTTTTTCGATTTCTTGCGGGGTCTTTCCGATCCTGATTCCCATCTGGAATCGAAGTAAATTATCATTTATATACGAGTTAAGAATATTAGTAGTACCATAAACTCCTTCCATTGCGAAGATTAATTTTTTAATTTCATCATTCGCCCAAAATTCTTTGACATATATCCTTAGTGCTTTGTTTTCAGGGTGAGTTGCATACGATCTTATGTCCCAATGAATATACGGCCAGCCATAGCGTACATGATTTGGTGTGTAATGACCACT
>JANNJI010000162.1:0-2040 GCA_031405795.1 Gammaproteobacteria bacterium | reverse complement strand
TTTTAAAACGTTTTATTTGTTTCTCAATCTCGTCCTGTGGCAGACGGCTGCCATCTGTTTCCATTTTCTGGTAAGCCTGCTGCACCTCATCAATTGTTACATGCCCGGCGGCAAAAGTCTGTTCGACCAGCCAGAGAGTGCCATGAACCTCGATATTTTCCTTAATACATACTTTATATAACTTGCGATCACCTGTTAACAGTGGTGCCTGTTCCTGTTCGGCGAGGGCCAGTGCAGCCAGGTCATTGCTGCTCACACCGGTATATTCCTGCCCCAAGGCAATCACCCGATTAACGGCATCCTGTTCCAAATTAAATAATCGCAAGCCTTTCTTTAAAAAATTCTCATGATGTAAGCGAAGCTCTTCTTCGAATAACAGGTTCGGCGTACCGTATTCGTACGGCAAGCGGAACATCGCGTCAACCAGACCGCCGACATCCATATCAATCAGTATATTGGCATCACTGATGAGCAACCGATTTGGCATGATCCACTTTCCGTATGGCGCGAAAATCCACCAGTGATTTACCCATTAGTTCCGCCGCCTTGGATTCGCTGATAAGATCTTCGGCCAACGCATGAAACACCAACTGAGTAAATACTTGCGGCACTTCTTTTTGATAATCGTCACAAGGTTCCTTTTTGTGCCAACCGTGTTTGGTAAATAATTTCCTCATCTCTACATAGGTTACATTATTGATAACGGAAAGATCCAGAGCGCGATGCAACCATGCGTTCATACTCAGACCGTAGGCCTTTTTTAATACACATAGTTCGCGTGGTTCAAACCAGGTGCGTCGTTCTCCCAGCTCTTTAACTACTTCGGCGGCAGGCGCCAGGAAGGCACCGGCAAAACGATTGGCCGCTGCTTCTTCATCCTGCTCTTTTGAAAGCCGTCCATTCAGTATGAGATGGCCCAACTCATGTGCCAGAGTAAAGCGCTGACGATCACCGGGGTTCTCTGAGCTTACTACGATAATCGGTGCCCCATTCACCTGACAGGCAAGACCATCAAATTTCATTCCATTTAAAATATTGGATTGAAATACCTTGATGCCTCGTTCTTCTAAAGTACCGGTTAGATCCAGGATAGGATTCCGGCCCAGCTCCCAGGCGTCACGAACATGGTTTGCAATCTGCTCAATATCGCCAAAATCATTAAGCCTGTTGGGTAAACCCTTCGGCAATTTGAATTCTGCGATTGGATTCACCGGTAAGATTTCTTCCAAGGCGAGATAGCGCTCGACCTGTTCCAGCACATTGCCTTCGATTTGATGAAGCACCTTCTTAGGTAACTTGGAATGCTTGCGATATTCCACCTCATGTAATTCAACCTTCGCACGCCGGAAAAAATACTCCGTACGCACGCCCAGTGCTTTGGCCAACTCCAACAGGATGCCCGATGAGGGGGTGGACTGGTTATTTTCATATTTGGAAATGGCCATGGCAGTAATCCCGGCCTTTCCCGCCAAGTCACGCAGGTTCATGCCCGAGGCCTTACGCGCCTGTTTAATGCGGTCACCTATCATGGTAGCTGCTCCAGTTTACAAAACTTAATCTTTTATCGGTTTATTGTAAACTATATTTAGGTTTTTGCTGTCTATTTAGTTAAATTACCATTAATATAAATTTAGGTTACGTTTATGGCTGCCGCTCGCAGACATCTAATCCCCGATATGAAATATTATCTATTCACCAACCCCAGCATAAACTCATCAAATTTCATCTGGTTATACTCACTGCGTAATTCAACCAGACAGGATACACACAGACAATCCTGATATCGCTGCGCAATATTTTCCCGCTGCTCCGCTGTCAATTTTACCGCCTGACACTGACACAACAATATCGAGCCGGATTTGCATTCGAATTCGGTATTGCAGCGCGGGCAGGTTTTGATTTCGTGGTTCTTTTGATACTTCCTTTTTTGGTAATCCTTTAAGCCTTACTCAAGTTAATTTATACTTAGCAGTTTTGACTGATACGAGCACAACGGATTTTACGGTGCGTGTTCATCAGTATTCCTGGACCTCACCGATC
>JANNJI010000161.1:0-4599 GCA_031405795.1 Gammaproteobacteria bacterium | reverse complement strand
GCCGACTTCGCCGCGGCGCGGTAAGCGAGCTGGCGCTGCGAGCGGCTCGGTGTAGGCTGCGCGCCGTGTCTTTGAGTCTGTTTGAATTAGAACTGTTAGGTGATCCGACGACTAATACCACATCACAGTTTTCGGCGATATGTTTGACGGCATCCTGCCGGTTTTGTGTGGCGTAACAGATGTCATCTTTTTTAGGTCCCAGGATCGCGGGGAAGCGTGCGCGGAGTGCGTCGATGACGGCGGCGGTGTCGTCGACAGATAAGGTAGTTTGCGTGACGTAACTGAGTTTATTGGGATTGGTTATCTGTATTGTGGCGACATCGGCAACGGATTCCAGCAAAACCATTTTACCGCCTGCGCCTTCGTCGTACTGACCCATGGTGCCTTCCACTTCCGGATGGCCCTTGTGACCGATAAGAATACATTCATAACCATCGCGGCTGTAACGCACCACTTCCATATGGACCTTGGTAACCAGGGGACAAGTGGCATCAAACACGCGCAGCTTGCGTCGTTTGGCTTCTGCCTGCACGGCCTTGGATACGCCGTGCGCGCTGAAGATGACAATCGCGCCGTCGGGGACATCGGTGAGTTCTTCAACGAAGATCGCGCCTTTGTCGCGCAGGCCTTCAACGACAAATTTATTGTGTACCACTTCATGCCGCACATAGATCGGCGTACCAAAGTTTTCAATCGCGCGTTCAACAATCGCAATCGCCCGATCCACCCCGGCGCAAAAACCGCGGGGTTTGGCTAAAATAATTTGCATGTTGTGTTCACCTCTGTTCACTGTAGTCGCGCTATTGTTCCCCCCTTTGAAAAAGGGGGAAGTTGTTCTTAAAGTTAACTTACAGCGTATTCGGTTTAATCGCCAAAATCTCCACCGCAAAGATCACTGGCAACCCCGCCAACGGATGATTGAAATCCACACGCACCTCATCACCTTGCACCTCCAGTATCACACCAGGGATTTCCATTTCCGACGGGGTGCTAAAACTCAAAATTGTCCCGGGTGCCAATGGCAAATCAGCGGCGAATTCATGGCGTGGCATCATATAGATATTGCTTTCATCTGGAAAGCCAAAAGCATCCTGCGGACTGATCTCCAGACATTGTTTGTCACCCACTTTTAATCCATACAAAGCCAACTCCAACCCTTCAATCAACGAACCATCGCCCATGACAAACACCATCGGCTCACCGGGTTCACTGGCATCCGCCACGGTGCCGTCTTTAAGACTCAGCGTGAAATTCATTGTCACTTCACTACCGGGGCCGATGGTCAGTGCGGTTATATTCGACATGGTTTTATCTTCATAGTATTTTTCTGAATCACTGTTGCGAATTTCTATTTATTTAATTAAATAACAATTTATATAACAGCTGTTGGTAGGTCGGGCTTCAGCCCGACAAGCCAGCTGCGTTACGCAAATGGCGATGAATACGACATTAGTTGTTCAGCCTTGAATCACATAATAACAGGAACCTCGCGAGCTACTACCTTGGAAAGGTTAGTCACGAGGGGTATCTGTTTTCATCGGGTCGGGCTGAAGCCCGACCTACATAAGAGCTACATCGCAACCAACATCCTTGGGTAGTGGCTACCATTTTAGAACAGTTATTGAGGCTAGGCTTGCACATCACTACTCGTCATTTTGTTTTGTGCCGGTAACTCAACAGGCTATCCAAGATCAACAGAATCGCCCCCACGGTGATTGCCGAGTCGGCGATATTAAACGCAGGCCAGACACAGGTTTGGCCGGTGAGGGTTTGATAAGAGGAGAAACCAATCAGGCAACTCTGCGCGTGATAATAAAGCTGGACGAAGTCGATGACATATCCAAAGACCAAGCGATCAATCAGATTACCGATAGCGCCACCCAAAATGAAGGTCAAGCCAAAGCCCATCAGCCGTTCCTGCGGGGTCAGACGTTTAATCCAGAGGATCAGAAATACACTCACGGAAAAGGCAATCACGGTAAAAAACCAGCGTTGCCAGCCTCCGGCATCACTCAGAAAACTAAATGCTGCACCGGCGTTATGCATCAGGGTCAGATTAAAAAACGACAACACTGGAGCTGGTTCGTGATAAACCAGATTCGCGGAGGCGAGGTATTTCGTTATTTGATCCAACACGATGATAACGAAAGAAATTAACAGCCATTTTTTCATGTTACTTTATTCCTGATTACTGCTTTATAGAAATTAAGATTAATTTCAACCAATGGGGCGGCATAACTATGAATCAGATATCCCTCAGGCAAAATCACGTGTTTCTCCCACGCCCGTGACATTAACAACACACCGCCCGCACAATTCGGGATGCTCGGCATTCGCGCCGACATCCTGCCGATGATGCCAACACCGCACACACTTCGGTTGCGCACAAACCGCCACCTTGACCCAAATCTCGTCATTGCTGCTTAAGGTAAAGTGCTGTGCATCGCCGGGTGGTTGTTGCAGCAAATGCACACGCGCCTCGGACATGATTAAAACAAAACGCAATTCGTCCTTGAGTTTTTGCAAGACATCAAATATCTCCCGGCCGCAATGAATATCGACTTCAGCATCCAGATTGGAGCCAATGGTCTTGGCGACACGCAGGGGCTCCGCCACTTTAGTTACCGCCGCACGTACCTCGATAATCTGTTGCCAGAAGCGATCATCCATACCGGTTTTGTCGGCAGACAGGGGCGGAAACACATACCATTCATTGAGCAACACCGATTCATTGCGTGGCCCCGGGATGTAGCCCCAGATTTCTTCGGCGCTAAAACTTAAGATCGGCGCGAACCAGCGCACCATCGCCTCGACGATGTGATACAAGGCCGATTGCGCTGAACGTCGCGCCACGCTGTTTTTTTGCGTGGTGTATTGCCGATCCTTAATGATGTCCAGATATAAACTGCCCAGTTCCACTGCGCAGAAATTATGGATCTGCTGATAGATCACATGAAATTCATAATTATTATACGCCTGCTGGATCTCACCCTGAATTTGCACCGCACGCGCCACGATCCAGCGATCCAGACTCAACATCTTGTCCATCGGTAACAAATGTTGCTGCGGATCAAAGCCGGTAAGATTCGCCAGCAAAAACCGCGTGGTGTTACGAATCCGTCGATAGGCATCGGCCATGCGTTTGAGGATTTCATCCGACAGCGTCATCTCACCACGGTAATCCGTCGCCGCCACCCACAACCGCAAGATGTCTGCACCCAGTGAATTCGCCACTTGCTGTGGTTCAACACCATTGCCCTTGGACTTCGACATCTTCTGGCCCTTGGCATCGACCGTAAAACCGTGCGTCAGCACCTGTTTATACGGCGCCACGCCATGAATCGCCACCGAGGTCAACAACGAGGAATGGAACCAACCGCGATGTTGATCCGAGCCTTCCAGATATAAATCTGCCAGTGGTTGCCGTTGATAGTGTTCGCGTTGTTGCAACACTGCATAATGCGTCACCCCCGAATCAAACCACACATCCAGCGTGTCGCTGACCTTCATGTAATCTTCGGCATCGGCGCCCAATAATTCTTTTGGCTCCAGCTCAAACCAGGCATCAATGCCATTTTGTTCTACACGTTTGGCCACGGCTTCGATCAGCTCTGCGGTCTTAGGATGCAAGGTTTGTTTTTGTTTGTGCACAAACAAGGCGATCGGCACACCCCAGGTGCGTTGCCGCGAGATACACCAATCCGGGCGATCCTCGATCATGCCGTAGATCCGCGCCTCGCCCCACTCCGGAATCCATTGGGTATTTTTAATTTGCGCCAACGCCGCAGCACGCAAACCTTTTTGCTCCATGCTGATGAACCACTGCGGCGTCGCGCGAAAGATAATTGGTGTTTTGTGACGCCAGCAGTGCGGATAACTGTGATTCAGCGCGGTCTCGCGTAACAACGCACCTTTGGTAGTGAGCAATTCCACCACGGATTTGTTCGCGTTAAACACATGTTGTCCGGCAAAATATTCCGTCCCCGCGACAAACTTGCCGTCAGGCCCGACCGGGTTATCCACCTTCAAGTGATAACGTTGGCCGACAATATAATCTTCCTGGCCATGACCCGGCGCCGTGTGTACCGCACCGGTACCGGCTTCCAATGTGACATGGTCACCCAAAATGATCGGCACTTCCCGCGCCAAAAACGGATGCGCCAGTTTAATGCCTTCCAGTGCCGCCCCTTTACAGGTCGCCACCACGTGATAATCATGCATGCCATACCGCGCCATCACATCATCCAACATCGGCGCAGCAATCAATAAACGCTCGGCACTGTGCGCACCCACGCCTTGGCATTGCACCAGCGCATAGTCGAATTCGGGATTTAATGCCACAGCCTGATTGGCCGGAAGTGTCCACGGTGTGGTGGTCCAGATCACCACCGCGATCTTGCCGTGACCGGCATGCTCATGTGTTGGCTGACAACAGGCGAGAAACGCCGCTTCATTCAACACCTCAAAACGCACATCGATTGCCGGTGAGGTACGGTTTTCATATTCAACCTCGGCCTCCGCCAACGCAGAGCCGCAATCCACACACCAATGCACCGGCTTGGAGCCCTTGTGCAAATGGCTTGAAATCGCTGTAGCGGT
>JANNJI010000160.1:0-9567 GCA_031405795.1 Gammaproteobacteria bacterium | reverse complement strand
ACGCCATTGGTAAATATCACCATGCTCACCCCCACCCCGATCACCACCAGTGTGGATAAACTGCGTCGCCGGTTGCGACGCAGATTGTGCCAGGCCATTATCAGGAAAAACATGTGTCATTCTCCGTGGTTATTTGACCGTAATTTCCAGCGGTTTAGTGTCAGCAGAAAAAACGAAATGCAGCTTTTCAAAACTCGGCATGCCGGAAAAAAGTGACAATTCAAAACCATTAGAGAAACCCAACGGCTCCGCTGGAAAGTGTAAAAAATTGTGATCCAGATCGTTATTACTGTTCTCGTCATGGAATACTGAAATAGCATAATTGCCGAACGGCATGTGCGGGAAAACCAGGATCGCCTGGCCCTGCTCAATCGTCCCCACCACACGTCGATCCGGCTTACCCATCACGTCATGACCATTTTCAAACAGGTTCGCAATCACCTGCCCTCGATCATCTGCGAATCCTTTGATGTGAATGGACATGTCTGCCTCGGTGGGCGGTTGCGGCCAGGCGGATGCCGCCAACGCCCATAAGGCGATGCCTGCCAACCCGGATTTAATTATTTTTTTCACTCCAAAAGAAACGTTCAGTGACATGGTGCTTGCCTCCGGCTACGATAAATATGAAAATGGACATCTGTTCATTTTTGAACTGTAATGTATAGGCCAGACACAAGCCAGAACAGTAAAGTCAATGCTGTTTGTTAATGGACAAAAACAGTTGTATTGTTCGTAATTATCTCGGCGAGGTATTGAAGATGCGGAAAAAGACTGAAGACCGGCGGCCCCAAAAAACACGCCAGGCACTCAATGAAGCGCTGATTGCGCTCATGTTTGAGAAAAGTTACGACTCCATTGTTGTTCAGGAAATTCTGGATCGCGCCAACGTGGGACGTTCAACCTTTTATATGCACTTTCGTGATAAAGATGAACTGCTGGTGGACGGCATCCAGCAGGGGCTCGGAAAGTTATTGCATGACGCACAAGCCGCAACAGTCGTTACGTCAACCGATCGTCATGAAAAGGTGATCGGTTTCAGTCTGGCAATGTTTGAACATGCGTATGATTTTAAAAAACTGTATTGGATGATGGTTCGCTCCGGATCCTGGGTTAATGTTCAACAGCACCTGGGTGAACTACTTTTTAATCTAATGAAAAAAGAAGCGCAGCCACTTTATAAAAAAAATAGAACCACCGAACTTCCATTAGAACTTTTTATTCACGTACTGACATCCACTTTCATTTCAGTGATGACATGGTGGCTCAACGTGAAAAACCCTATTCCTCCTAAAGAAATTAATTCGTATTATCGAAAATTAGTTTTGCCGACGCTGATTGAGTATTTGGATTGATTAGCGCGTATGTAAACGCACAGTTAATCGTTTCCAATCACCCTCACTGCTTACGAACCACCCGCCGGATAAATACCGTCACTTCAGCGCGATCATGGTAGAGTTGTTTTGCCGCCAGGTGATAAGCAATTTTCTTTTCGCTCAGCTTGCGATCAAGTAAATCAAAACAGCGTTGTAATTCCGTATAGCGTTTTTTCATCGGCAGTTTTAGATTAAAAATGGTGTACACACACCAACCATTCACCAGCCAGAGGGCGACTAACTCGGCAATCTTGATCGGTTGTTCAATCATGTCACACACCATCCAATCCACCGGTCGCTGGGAGCGGTAATGAAAGCCGTCTTCGCGGCGATGTTCGACCATCTCCGTTGCCATCAAGGCCTTGTCCATGTTGGCATTATCCACCGCGATCACCAGCATCCCACGCTGCACCAGTTGATAACTCCAACCGCCCGGTGCCGCCCCCAAATCCACGGCGCGACGACCTGCTTTAAAAAAATCACTGCGCTCGCGCTCGTTCATCAAGAGCAAGATCGCTTCTTCCAGTTTTAAAGTAGACCGGCTCGGTGCTTCACGTGGAAACTTTAAACGGGGAATGCCCATCGGCCAAGGCGAACTATTGTTTTCTTGGGCATAACCAATATAGGCAGCATCGGTCGCCACAAAACAGATGTGTGCGCGACATTTGCTTTTCTTATGAATTTTATTTTCCTTCTCAAAAGCCTTTATCAATGGATTAAAGATGCCACGACACAAGGGCGAGAGTGGTTTGGTTTCATCGGTGTCCGGTGTATCAATGAAAATATCCGTAAACGATTCTTTTGCGGTACTAAATCCCTGCATGAGGGTGGTGACACGATCCGTAATAGGCATCGCCGTATAGGCAGCAATCACGGTGAACCACTGGCGCGCAAAGACGAAAGAGCTGAATGGAATTTTTTGTTCCAGTGCGATTGTGGACTCGGTGGTGAACAAGACATAACCCGTGTTGGGTTTGGCGGTTGTGGTACCCGGCAGGCCCATTGCCTTGGCGCGATCCAGCGCCTCGGCTGCACATTCTGCTTCAAAACCGGAACGGCAATATATAAAAGTGGTGGGCAAGGTATCCTCGGTAAAAGGTGGGTGACAGCACTACTTATTCAGACACCAGATGCCTCATCATGCCATAAACAAGAATATTTTCATAATCTCCCCATCGAAAGAAATTCGCACAAGATAGAGGTGGCCATTCTGGTTTATGTCGAAATCAGCAAATACAGAGTCGTCCTGCAAAGCTAAGCAATATTTGCAAGGGCGTGTTGGCATCGGTTCGTAAGATCAAATTTCCATCGGATTCGCTTGAACAGCTAACGCCCATAAGCCGCACCGTTTTTTGGTGCCGGTTTAATGGGTTTGTTATACATTTCTATAACTCACGCAGTCTTTTGGTCAAACTCGGTGAAAGTTCGTCTCTATCAGAAATCTCAGTATACCGGGCTTTTAATTTTTGAAGCAGCGTAGTGTAGTCATTTAGTTCCTCTTCTAAATCATATTGCGCATCTTCGTTGAGTTTTTCAGAATCTAAAGCGCTTCTCAATGAATCAATATTTCTCAAAAGAGAATTAAATAAAATAACAACTTCAAACTACTCGATTTTGCTTTGATTCGGATCGTAATGAATGAATTTTGGCATCGCGCGTGACTCGTCGTAGGGAGTTGAGTCATTTTATCAAATCTGAACGTGAAAATAGAGATTTTTATACAGCTTCAACGTTTGAAACAAGCCGCGCCGCTTTTTGGCGTCGGCTTGGTTGATTTGTTATGCCTTTTCTTCAACAGATTCTACCTGGGTGTTTAAAATTTGGCGCATCATCACAAGCGAAAATTTCACCCCATCTTTTTCCGACACCATATCTTTTAAGTAAATTTTGTTGGCATTGTATTCTTTCGGGAATTTGATGCTGAGATATGTCATTTCCTTCTTATCCGATTCCCAGCAACGATATTTAACTTCATCATAGTCTGCATATTTTGATAGAAACCGATCTATCGTAAGGCCTTCTTTTTGCCAGTTAACTAGTTCTTTACTTACCCATACATCATTCCATCTTTCAAAAATGGGGAAATGAGCAAATATATTGCGAATAAACTTAAATAGTGGGCCACCTATCTCAGCCTCCATCGGAGGACGTTGAGTTTTTATAGCTTCTAAGACGTATTTCAGAGGTTCATACGTTAGTAATTCAGCATATACAGCAAAAATATTTGATACTCTACTAAACCTATACCAATCTTCCTTATCCCAGAAATTATCTTCCATAACTTCATCAAATAGATCGTAGAATCTATTGTATCCAAGCGATAAAAACAGCTCTTCAGCTTTTGTTGGCCTTTTTTCCATGCTCATTTCTTGGTAGGCAATAACTTATTGTTATTTCTTGAAGTACATACCATTCTCAATATCTGATTTTGCAATTTTCTTTAGATTGTCTATTAAGCTTTCCTGATACTGAGCGAAGTAATCTGTATGTGTTTCAAAATCTACTGAGTAAGTGTGACTAACACCCTCATTGTCAAGAAAGACTTTTACACAATGTCGGCCGTCAATCATTGCAGTTCTTATTTCAAATTCATTCCCATTGTGTGTGAACTTTTCATTTTCGTTCATAATTGATACTCCATTTTAACGTAACGTTTAGTTGACTCGCACCGCCTAAGTGCAAAAAAAACCACCGGTGTTAACTAGGTGGCCCTGTCCCTGCCTGACACCCGTTGCGGTGTCGAGTCGAACGTCGTGTTGAACAAACCGCACAAGAAGTAACGTGTATTAGACAGAATACTGTATAAGCCGGGTCGTTGTTTTCTAAATCTTGTCGCCTACTCTACCTCGCGATAAGATATAGCGTAAACCAATAGTATTGCAAGATGGCATTATGACTCATCCAACCGTTTTCCATTTCTGGGACAGTTTCATCGCTCAATCAACCCGTTATGGCGTGCAGTCGGCTGTCGTGCACTGGTATGTCCGGCATGCCGAACGATACATTAAGGCGCGTGATGGCACCAAGCTGGCACAACATCATCCCCCTACTGTCGAAGGTTATCTCAAAAACAAAAGCAGAAACCCCGCACTAAAAAGACGGGCAATGTGGCCAGGTGGTGCCTGCCTTGCAAATACGCTTTGTTGAACGGGTCAAACCCGCGTGGTCGGACAATTTCTCCTGGCAACACGGGAAGGAATCAGCACGGGAATTGCCTGCCACTCCTGTGACAGTCGCACGCGATGACGATGCGTCTGTTCTACCGGATACTCCTGTGCAATCACTTGCTGCCTCTGCCAATCCACAAGGTGGCATACTCACATTTTTTCGCGAACAATTCCCCAAGGAACTCGAACATTTAATCAGTGATATGTATCCGTAAATATAACGAGACTGTCGAGCAACTATGCGATGCGCCACATTACACTGCCAACCAGAGGCTGGCGGAAAAATCACTACGGACAAAATGCTGTTGAATGTCGATTTTCTCAAGTTGTCAGGGATTCCGTAATTCACGAGTTAACAATTCCTCGTGAATTTGACAGCCGAGATGCGCGGCAATGGAGCGCAGATCCTGTTCGCCATTTTGCAGACAACTGGTGGCGCCCGGTGAGGGTGTCATATTAAAGATAATGCCATTACCTGGATTGATCTTCGCCTCACCCAGAAGCAGCTTACGGTTGGGTTTATCAATCATCACCGGACGCACCCCGCCGGTACGCGGCGCAAACTCAAGATCGCTGCGCTTGATCAGCGGGATAATCTTGCGCACATCGTCGATAAACAGGTATTCGCGTAACAGAGGAATTTCAAACATCACATTACGCAACATGTAAGCGCGAATCTCACTGTCTTTAAACAGGTCCCACATGACACCGCGCACCCCTTTGCCAAAGCTGAATACCTCGAAGAATTCCGGAATGGTACGCCAGTTATGACGTTCCAGCATCGGCAGGATCAATGCGGTGGGGCCAAAGCGTGTCTTACCCGGAACAAGCACGTCCGGATCGCCATGCACCGCCGCAAAAGGCAATTTTTCCTTTTGCACGGTATACACCTTGCCATTTAATACTTGCGGTGTAAAATAAAAACTGCCTGCCACCGGCAGGCAGGCGAAATCCTTGCCATAACCCATGCGTTGTGCAAACAGTAAACTATGTCCGCCCGCCGACACCACCACAAACCGCGCACGTAAATTGCCGTTATTGGTCCGCACCAGAAATTCCTTGTCGGTTTGTTCGATGGCAGTAACACGGGTATTGATATAAGTATTTACCGTCTTGCCAGTACTGGTCTTGGCATCGTACACAAACGCATCGGCCAGGGCCTGAAAATTTACCGTGGTATATTGATCCTGCGTGGCCAAGCCCACGATGCGTTCAGTACGCCCCGCCGCGACCTGTGGTTCAAACTTGGAAATACCGTCTTTCTCCAGGCATTGCAGGTGCGGAAAGTGTGGGCTGAATTTTTCAAACCGGGCCTGCAGGAAATCACATTCCTCATCGCCAACACCCAATAACATTTTCGGATACTTAAAGATCAACTGGTCACGCTTGCTTGATTGCAAGGCATAATTGGCCACCATCGCCGCGCCCGCCTTCACCTTGATGGCCTTATCCAGGGTGTAATTGGTTTCAATATCACCGCAATGCAAGGTCTGGCTGTTATTGCGGCCATGCGAGTTCAGCGCGGCAATGCTGCCGTATTTTTCAATTAAACCAATGGATTTTAAATCCGTATAACGGGACAGCAGATACAACAAGGCGCTGCCGGAAATACCGCCACCAATAATCAACACGTCATGCTGCGGTGCATTCATATGTTATTTGTCTGCCTGGAAGATGAATTTTATCAGGGGTATCCTGCCGTACATTGTGGCCGATCATCTCGCCGCTGGCAATAATGAGAGGGGGAAAGTTAATGTGATTATGCGTATCTGTGCTTCGTGATCACAGTACCCGGCCCACAAGCCAGGTACGGCAGCGAAAAACCAAAATTTCCACGCCAAAGACAACGGCGTCATAACCGAGCCAAATAACAGAGCTTCAGACTAATGAAATCGATAACCGCACACGGTGTCACCCTCGCTGCGCACGCATGACTGCCATTATCGATGTGGTATGATTCAACATAATGTACTAATAGCCAATTTCCATTTGGCGCACAGCCTACTCCAATGTCTCCTCAGCATGCCGACCCGGTGCCTTTTCTACCGCGTTGAGTTTATGAGATGCTGGCGCATACCATAGTACCGCTCCTTTGTCTATAAACGAAGGTGCTGACTACACTGAGACTGTGGTATAGGGATCAAGTAACCTGGCACACTAAGCTAAAACCTTCTACAATTTTTCCCTAGTAAAACTGGTTTCCGATACACCAAATTCATATAACCCAGTCTTTGTACGGTAACAGACGGAGCAAATAATACACCGCTGGCAGTATACCGACACGTCGCGCAAGCACGGGTACATATCGATCCCCAGTTTCATTAAAACCGGGTTTTCCATTTTTCCGGCGTGGGCTATTTTATATTTAAGAATACATTACGAAGCCCTACTTTTACCGCACATTGAGGCTACGTTTGAGAACGATTCAACTGAGCTTGGTTATGGGACTGTTCGTCCTCAACCAGGAAATTTTTGCTGCCGACTCTGGGAACAGATCCCTGCTTTTAATGGATCGTCCTTTGGAAGCAACGCCGGATACAGGGACAACACAAAGGCAACTGGCTTCCAGTACGAGTCAGTTAAGTAAGGCACAATCGGCTAAAAAGGCGGGAAATCACACTCTCGCAATTTCGATCTTCAAGGAAATTGTCATGCTCGAACCGAACAATCTGGAAGTACGTGTCGCGCTGGCAGCAACCTTGGCCGAGGCAGAAATGTTGGACGAGGCCCGATCGCAGTTGGATATTATTCAAAAAATCCGACCCTCATGGGTGCAAGCCTATTTGGCTCGTGCACAACTGGAGCAGCAGGCCAGGAATGAAGTCTCCGCTCTCAAGGCATTCAATCAAGCACTGGCGATCGAACCTGACAATCGTATTGCACGCGAGGGTCGCGTGCTCACACTCTCGCGACTGGGTTCTCCCGGTATCGCGCTTGCAGAAGCGAAACGATATCCGGATATGGATCATGGGATCATACAACGGTTGCACGAAGATGAAGCCGCACATGTTATTCGTCGCAGTGAAAACGTGTATCACGAAAATCCTGCTACCGCCATACCAGCTGCGGATGCGGCAATCGAGATGATCAAAGCCAACCTACAGCGGTATCCCGGCTCTGAACGTTCACGTTTTGATTACGTAAGAGCATTGACTAACCGGAATCATCACCGCGATGCCATTGCCGTCTACGAAACCTTAATCAAAGAAAATCGTGCAGTGCCTGGTTATACCCACCAGTCAGCAGGGTTGTCCTATTTGGCCGAACAGTTGCCGGAACACGCTAAAACAGCATTCGTCGCCGCACTCACTGCCGACCCTAATGACTATAACGCCAGTGTCGGACTTTTTTATGCACTGTGTGATTTAACCGATTTTTCCCAGGCCAAGATGCATATTGATGCCTTGGCCACGCGTCCACTCGAACCGGAAAAGAAATTTGAAGCGGAAATGCTTGCTGTTTGGGTAAACGCCTATGCAGACCACCTGGGTATCGCCCAAAACCAATTTTTAACCCTACAGATGCGCGCACCAGCAAGCACTGCGTTACATAACGCACTCGCCAGAATTTATCTCTGGCGGGGCTGGCCACGCCGTGCTGGTGAGAAGTTTAATCTTGTTGCCCAGCAATTCCCTCACGACAGGGAGGCCCAGGCAGGGTTGACGGACGTAGAGATGGCACTGGGTGACTTTCGTTCCGCAGCACGCAGAGTCGCCCACTTGAATACGCTATCAGCTGACGACGCAACGATAAAAAAATTAAATCGCAGTCAGGCCCTCCATCTTCATCCGGAATTACGCATTGTGGTCGGCAGCAGCCAAAACAAGGAGCGCACGAGCACAGGACAAAGCCTGCACCTCGACACGCGGATTTATTCCACACCCATTAATTCCCAGAATCGGCTGTTTGCACATCAATACTACGAAAGCACTCGTTTTAATGCGGGTTCGGCGTATTACAAACGTTTAGGGCTTGGATGGGAATCTGTTATCGCACGGGTGGCAAAACTGGAAATTGAGATCCAGCAAGAATTTTTTAAAGACAATCACACCGGCATACTACTGGGCAGTGAAATTCAATTAAATGATTATTGGCGAATCAAAGGCCGCTATGACTCAAACAGTATTGATGTACCTCTTCGTGCCCGTGTCAATGATATAGGTGGGGAATCCGTTTACCTCGGCGGAGGGTTTCGTCTGAATGAGCGTGCTGCATTTGATATCGGCATACAACAATTATCCATGTCTGACAGCAACCATCGACGCAGTCTATCTGCGACCGGTGAATATCAATTCATCCAAGGCCCCTTCTATAAGGCTGCCGCCGCTCTCGATATCAGCGCATCAACCAATACTCTGGTTAATACGGCCTATTTCAATCCCGCACGTGACCATACCGTACAGTTAACACTCAAAAACGAATGGCTTGGTTACCGACGTTATGCCCGTTCATTTTATCAACGATTTTATTTTTCAGCTGGAGAGTATGCACAGCAAAACTTTTCTACGCAACCAATTGGCAGCGTGCGTTATGAACACGAGTGGAATTTCAGTGATGCCCTTAATACCCGTTACGGCCTGGCGTATGTCCGCAGAGCATTTGATGGCGAACCATCAACAGGACCCGAAGCAACATTAAGCGTGAACTGGAAGTTTTGAAAATGAGAGCCGCCCACTTTTCACACCTCCGGAGCACTCTGCTGCATATCACACGCAACGGATATGCATCTATTATCGCCATCGCTGTGGCCTGCTTTACCCTACTGGGCACTGCATCCGCTGCCGGGGGTGACAATACCTATATCGTACTCTGTTATCACTCCATACCGGAACGCTATCACGGAGATCCGGCATCGATCAGCGCTAGCCGATTCGTCGAACAATTGGAGTGGCTGCGCGAGCAAGGTTATACGGCTATTAGTCTAGATCAAGTTCTGAAAGCAAAGTCAGGGAAGATTAAATTACCGGCCAAAAGCTTCATGGTCACCGTTGACGATGGTTATGAGGATTTTTATACACACATATTTC
>JANNJI010000159.1:0-8327 GCA_031405795.1 Gammaproteobacteria bacterium | reverse complement strand
CCACCCAACAGGCCATAGACGATGCCACCAATGCCCGTCAACCAGAATACCCCAATAGGCGCTGCACAACAGCGCGAGCACCCATACCAACATACCGCCAGTGGTGGGATGAGAAGGCTAATCAGTGTTCGTTTTGTTTTGCGGCTCACAACACACCCTCCAAAAACCTATGGTGTGTAGTGGTATCACGAATAGGGGTGAACGGTCAATTCTGTATTGCGCAAATCAGGTTTGGGTGAGGCGTTGTTCCAGGTAGGTTTCGCGGCGAATCAGAAAATTTACGATGTCGTGGCTACGGGCCGTGGTGACGCTCACGATATTATCAGGGTATCTCGACAGTGTTTTAGGTTGTTGCCAGGGCGATTCCAATGACAGAATTTCAAAATTGACTTCACTCGGCGCAAAGGCAAAATGACTGGCGGCATCCACCAATCCAAGTTGAGCATCGCGCATGGTTAACTCCAACGCCTTGCCGCCAGGAATGGGTTTTTTACGTAGTTCTGCCATATAGTGTCGCACTTGTACTCACCGGATTCCCCGATTAGCGTCCACAGGCAAATACACTTGATCAACTAATTGGTGGGCACGAAGGGTTCAATCGCCTGAATAATGGCCTTGAGTATCTTTGGGTTACCTGCGACGACATTGCCACTTTGGAAATAATCAAATCCGCCTTTGAAGTCACTGACCAGACCACCGGCTTCTTCGATCAATAAAATACCGGCGGCGATATCCCATGGATTCAATTCATATTCCCAAAAGCCATCGAGGCGGCCTGCCGCGACATAGGCCAGATCCAGTGCCGCAGAGCCTGCACGCCGCACGCCGGCACTGCCTGGGATCAGGGCACGCAGCATGTGTAGATAATTTTCCAGGATAGCCATGTTTCGAAATGGAATACCCGTACCTAACAACGCACCCTTGAGATTAGCACGCTTGGTAACCCGGATGCGCTTACCATTGAGATGGGCGCCGCTGCCACGGGCAGCGGTAAACATTTCTTGTTTGATTGGATCATAGACCACTGCTATTTCCAGTCGGCCTTTGTGCCGCATGGCGATGGATACCGCATACTGAGGAAAGTTATGCAGAAAATTTGTTGTACCATCGAGAGGGTCGATGATCCATTCATATTCATTACCGGCAGTGGCACCGCTTTCTTCTGCTAGAAAACTGTGATCAGGGTAGGCTTTTTGTATGGTTTGGATTATAGCTTCTTCGGCAAGATGGTCGACCTCGCTGACAAAATCGTTCTCACCCTTGCTGGAGATATTTAAGGTGTCTACTTTGATCGAAAATCGGGCGATAATATCCCCGGCCTTACGTGCTGCACGCACAGCAATATTTAACATCGGATGCATGGCCGACCTCATTGATTAAGTGTGGTAAAGAGCAAAAAACGGCAGGCATTTTAACAGAGACTATACATTAAAGGGAAAAGAATAAGCTCATGAGTCAATTGCCATATCAGAATATCCGGGTAGTGTTGGTTAACCCTTCGCACCCTGGAAATATCGGCGGGGTGGCACGGGCGATGAAGAATATGTGCTTGTCGCGGCTATATGTTGTTGCGTCACCACAGCATGTACTGGCGAGCGACGCACGGGCACGTGCCGTGAGTGCGCTGGATGTATTAGAGCAAGCCGTTGTGGTGGATACCCTTGATGAAGCCATTGCCGAGTGTAGTTATGTTGTGGGTGCCAGTGCGCGATTACGGACTATTCCGTGGCCGACCTATGATCCACATGTTTGTGCCCAGCAAGTCGTCACACTGGCACACACCACACAGGTTGCCTTGGTCTTTGGTCGAGAAGATACCGGGTTGCACAATGATGAGTTGGAAAAATGCCAGTCTTTGGTATATATCCCAGCGAATGCAGACTACAGCTCATTGAACCTAGCGGCGGCTGTGCAAGTACTGGTATATGAAATACATATGGCCAGTCTCGCCATGCGTGGCGAACACGTGCAGCTGATGGCAGATAATCCACTGGCTACTGCCGCAGAGCTGGAGGGGCTGTACCAACATTTTCAGGCGACACTGACGCACATTCAATTTTATGACCCTAATAATCCCAAACAATTATTTCGTCGCCTCAGACGTTTATTTAATCGTGCACAATTGGATCGGATGGAACTGAATATTTTGCGCGGAATATTGAATGCGGTGGATAACAAGACTAAGCGGGATTGAAAAATAGGTAATTGCCTCTATGGAAATCCAATTGGGTCAGTTATGCTCCATCAATCTACTAATATAGAATTTAGGTATGTTTAAACGACTTTTAGAAGACATTGACTGTGTATTTGACCGCGATCCTGCGGCGCGGCATCGCTTTGAAGTGATCACTACCTATCCTGGTGTACATGCCCTGATTTTCCATCGTATCAGCCATCGATTGTGGCGCTGGAAGTTGAAATGGCTCGCCCGTTGGATCGCCGCATTTGCTCGGTGGGTTACCGGAATTGAAATTCATCCGGGTGCAACGATTGGGCGACGGTTTTTTATTGATCACGGAATGGGTGTAGTCATCGGTGAAACGGCAGAGATTGGTGACGACTGCACGCTCTACCACGGGGTCACATTAGGCGGAACATCATGGCAACAGGGCAAACGTCATCCCACGCTGACGAATAATGTTGTTGTTGGTGCGGGTGCGAAAGTCCTGGGACCCATTGTTATAGGTGATGGCGCGCGCATCGGCTCCAACGCCGTTGTCGTAAAAGATGTTCCGGCTGGGGCTACCGTCGTGGGTATTCCTGGTCGTGTTGTACGTCAACAAGCGGTGGAAGAGGCCACAGAGCGCCGTAAGGCTTTTGCGCAGCGTATTGGTTTTGATGCCTATGGCACCAGTAGCGACATGCCGGATCCCGTTGCGAACGCTATTGATGCGCTATTGGACCACGTTCATGCCATGGATACACAGATGCAGAATATGTGTAAGTCACTGAAAGCATTGGGCATGGAGCTAGATATGGTTAAATTGCCTGATTTGGGTGCTTGTGAGGTTCTAAGTACTGATGCAACCACAAATTCATGCCACGAAAAAATAGATAAAAATCAATAGATTATAGGCTAGATAGATGTGCGTGAATATCCTGATAAATACTTGACTAAAACACTTGGTTAAGTATACTGAAGCACATTGGTATATCACATACTACTAAATCACGCAGGATAGGACAATGAGACTGACAACCAAAGGTCGTTACGCCGTCACCGCCATGTTGGATTTGGCGCTGCATTATAATGATGGTCCCACCACATTGGCCGATATTTCCCAGCGCCAAGGTATTTCGCTGTCATATTTAGAGCAGTTATTTGCCAAGCTGCGTAAGCAAGGGCTGGTAGATAGTACCCGCGGTCCTGGTGGTGGTTACCGTTTAAGCCGCGCCCCGAATGATATTCCCGTTGCCGATGTTATTACAGCGGTGGACGAGAAGCTTGAGACCACGCGTTGTGGCGGTATGGAAAACTGCCAGGATGAACAACAGTGTTTGACCCACGAGTTGTGGACAGAACTGAGTGAACGGATTCACCATTTTCTTTGTGGCATTAGCCTGGGGAATTTGGTCGAACGTGAAGGCGTCCAAGAAGTGGCAGCTCGTCAAGGTTGTAACAAGTCAAAAACTGCGTCGATAACAGGTATTGAGAGTTCCAAACGTGAGCCAGTGACGGCTTCGTGACATGTAACAGTCCGCGACAAGGATTTTCTGTGAGTTGCATATGAAGCTGTACATCCTTAGGTTTGTGGTAACCGCACAATAGCAAAGAGATAGAATTGAAACATATGAAAACACCGATTTATTTGGATTATTCTGCGACTACACCGGTAGATGCGCGTGTGGCGGAAAAAATGTGCAAACACTTAACGTTGGAAGGCAATTTCGGTAATCCGGCCTCGCGCTCGCATGTGTTTGGCTGGGACGCTGAGGCCGCGATTGAGCAAGCACGCGAGCAAGTGGCTGCGTTAATCAACGCGGATCCAAAAGAAATTGTATTTACCTCTGGCGCGACGGAATCGAACAATCTTGCAATCATAGGCGTAGCGAGCTTTTATAAGAAAAAAGGCAAGCACATTGTTACCTGCAAGACCGAGCATAAAGCGGTGCTCGATACCTGTCGGCATTTGGAGCGTGAAGGGTATGAAGTAACGTATCTGGAGCCTGAGCAAAATGGTTTAATAGATCTCGAAAAATTAACTGCGGCGTTACGTGATGACACGGTTTTAGTGTCTATCATGCACGTTAATAACGAGATTGGTGTCATACAGGATATTAAGGCAATTGGCGAGATCACTCGCGCGCGCGGCATTTTATTCCATGTGGATGGAGCGCAAAGTGCGGGCAAGGTATCGATTAACCTCGACGATCTGAAAGTGGATTTGATGTCCTTCTCTGCGCATAAGGCCTATGGTCCTAAAGGTATTGGTGCCTTGTACGTTCGGCGTAAGCCACGCGTGCGCCTGGAACCGCAAATGCACGGTGGTGGTCATGAGCGTGGCATGCGCTCCGGGACATTAGCCACACATCAGATCGTGGGAATAGGCGAGGCGTTTCGGCTGGCACGCGAAGAAATGTCGAAAGATAATGAGCGGATTCGCATGTTGCGGGATCGTTTGCTGAAAGGGTTGCAAGGCCTTGAAGAGTTATACATCAATGGCGATATGAACAACCGAGTGCCACATAATTTGAATGTAAGTTTTAATTATGTGGAAGGGGAATCGTTGATCATGGCGCTGAAGGAACTTGCCGTGTCGTCAGGTTCGGCTTGTACCTCGTCCAGTTTGGAACCATCTTATGTGTTACGCGCCTTGGGACGTTCAGACGAATTGGCACACAGCTCTATTCGCTTTACCATTGGGCGGTTTACTACGCAGGATGAAATTGATTTTGCTATTGAACAGATACACAGCAAGATTGGCAAACTACGTGAACTGTCACCATTATGGGAAATGTACAAAGAAGGTATTGATATCAGTAGCGTCAAATGGGTTGCGCACTGATACGCGCAACGATAGCAAATTTACGGAGGTAAGTAGTCATGGCATACAGTACTAAAGTCATTGAGCATTATGAGAATCCGCGTAATGTCGGTACCCTCGACAAAGGTGATAAGGCAGTTGGCACCGGCATGGTGGGTGCTCCTGCATGTGGTGATGTAATGCGCCTGCAGATTAAAGTAAATCAGCAAGGTATTATTGAAGACGCAAAATTCAAGACTTATGGTTGCGGTTCTGCGATCGCATCGAGTTCTTTGCTGACTGAATGGATTAAAGGCAAGACCTTGAATGAAGCCGGACAGATCAAAAATACCCAGATCGCGGAAGAATTGGAGTTGCCGCCAGTGAAAATTCACTGCTCGGTCTTGGCAGAAGATGCAATTAAGGCCGCGATCGACGATTATAAGAAAAAGAATATTACTTGAACCGCGGCATAGACGGGTGAAATGATATGAAGATTACAGTCACTGAAAAAGCGGCAGAGCGTGTCAGAAATTTTCTTGATAACCGTGGTAAAGGCCAGGGTTTGCGGTTAGCGGTGAAAACCACGGGCTGCTCTGGCATGGCCTATGTTATTGAGTTTGTAGACGACATTAATGAAACCGACAGCGTATTTGAATCCCAAGGTGTAAAAATATTTGTTGATCCCAAAAGTATGATATACCTTGACGGCACAGAAGTTGATTACACCAAGGAAGGACTCAACGAAGGCTTCAAGTTTAATAATCCCAACGTCAAGGCGACCTGCGGCTGCGGCGAGAGTTTTAATATTTAGTTGTCGGTATAACATGCTCAAGGATTTGCCGCAGAATTATTTTGAGTTGTTCAGCCAGCCTGTTTCATTCCATATTGATGCCGAGTTGCTTGCGCAACGCTATCGCGAATTACAACGTGTCGCACATCCTGATCGATTTGCTAATGCAAGTGATCGGGATCGGCGTTTGGCGGTGCAAAAGGCCTCGTTAATCAATGAAGCATACCAAATTCTTCGTTCGCCATTATTACGTGGACGTTATCTGTTACAACTAGAGGGTGTCAAATTTAATGATGAGCACGTAACTACGCAGGATACTGAGTTCCTCATGGATCAAATGGAGTTACGAGAAACGATGGCAAAAATTAAGCAAGAGGCGGAGCCACTTGTAAATTTAAAGAACGTGCTTAGTGATATAACGTCCGAAAGTGAATTATTGTACACTGCATTAGACAACACCCTTGATAAAAAGCAGTGGAATGAAGCTAAGTTGATATTGAATAAGCTGCAATTTTTTGAGCGTCTTAAACAAGAATGTGATGATATTGAAAGCCAATTATTGGATGAAGTCTAAGGTGTGTAATTAATGGCATTGCTGCAAATCAGTGAACCGGGGCGTTCGACCAAACCGCACGAGCGGCGCTTGGCGGCAGGGATTGATCTAGGTACAACTAATTCACTGGTTGCAACGGTGCGCAGCGGGTTAGCAGACACCTTACCCGATCCACAAGCTAACCATTTATTGCCCTCCGTAGTTAAATACTGCGCGAATATGGAGCCATTAGTCGGTGCTGAGGCAAAGCAGCAAGCTGCTCAAGATCCCCTGAATACCATTATCTCTGTCAAACGATTCATGGGCCGGGCTATAGAGGATATCAAACACCTGGGCTTACACTTACCTTACAGGTTTATAAAAACCGATTCATCCATGATGCGGATTCGCACCGCAGCAGGTGACAAAAGCCCCGTTGAGATATCGGCTGATATTTTACGTGTCTTGCGTAAGCGTGCAGAGGAGACTTTGGGTGGCGAGTTGAGTGGTGTTGTTATCACTGTTCCCGCGTATTTCGATGACGCACAACGCCAGGCCACCAAAGATGCCGGAAAACTGGCTGGCCTGAATGTGTTACGTCTGTTAAATGAGCCAACCGCCGCTGCGATTGCGTATGGGCTGGATAAAGGAGCTGAAGGGATTATTGCAGTTTATGACTTGGGCGGCGGTACCTTTGATATATCCGTGTTACGTTTGAATAAAGGTGTTTTTGAAGTGATGGCCACCGGTGGTGATACTGCGCTGGGTGGGGATGATTTTGATCGTGCCATTGCACAATGGATCATGCAGCAAGCAAAAATTAATGATGACGCCGATCATTCGCTAATTCGTCAATTGTTGCAGGTTGCCTGTGCAGCAAAAGAAGCATTAAGCCTGCGGGCAACAGTTGAGCTGTTTGTTGACCTGCCTGAGAGTAAAAAATGGCATGGTAGTTTGACGCGTGAGCAAATGAATCAATTGCTTGAACCTTTTATCCAAAAGACCTTGATCACCTGTCGGCGCGTGTTACGTGACTCACAAGTTGAGCCAAAACAAATTCAGTCGGTGGTGATGGTTGGGGGTTCAACCCGTATGCTGCGGGTGCGCGAGAAAGTGGGTGAGTTTTTTGCGGCCACACCGATGGTCGATATCGATCCGGATAAAGTCGTGGCGATTGGTGCGGCGATACAGGCGGATGTATTGGTCGGCAACAAACCAGACGATGAAATGTTGCTGCTGGATGTGATACCACTTTCACTTGGTTTGGAAACTATGGGTGGGCTGGTTGAAAAAATTATCCCGCGTAACACCACCATCCCGGTCGCGCGTGCGCAAGAATTTACCACCTTTAAGGACGGCCAAACCGCGATGTCGATTCATGTTGTGCAAGGGGAACGTGAACTGGTCAGTGATAGCCGATCTTTGGCGCGTTTCTCATTACAGGGAATTCCACCGATGGTGGCGGGTGCGGCACGTATTAGTGTCATGTTTCAAGTAGATGCGGATGGGTTGTTATCGGTGGCAGCCAAAGAGCAAACGACAGGGGTTGAAAGCCGTATTCAGGTTAAACCTTCGTATGGCTTGACGGATATTGAGATTGAACACATGCTGCGTGACTCCATGGCACATGCCGCTGACGATGTATCAGTACGTACCTTACGTGAGCAGCAAGTTGACGCGGATCGTGTGATTGAAGCGGTGAAAGCCGCAGTATTGGTGGATGGTAACCTGTTATCGGCTGCGGAACGTCAGCAGATTGCAGTGGCGCTGGATCACTTATCAGCTGTGCGTAACGGTAATGATCACCGTGTGATTAAAATTGCCATCGAACAACTTGATACGGTCACCAGAGAGTTTGCATCGCGGCGGATGGATCGCAGTGTTAAGCAGGCGCTGTCGGGCCATAATGTGAATGAATTTCAATAATTAAAGGCAGTGGCATGACCAAAATTATATTTTTGCCGCACCCGGAAATTTGCCCAAAAGGGGCGGTGATTGATGTGCAACCAGGGATCAGTGTTTGTGATGCGGCATTGCA
>JANNJI010000158.1:0-1774 GCA_031405795.1 Gammaproteobacteria bacterium | reverse complement strand
GATGAGTTAGAGCGTCTCGCCAAGGTCAAAAGCAAATTCGATGAGTTGTTCGACACCAATCTTCACATCCGCACGAAATTTGTTCAGCGCTATTGGTTGTCATCGACGGTAGTGTCAGAGCGACAAATCATAATCAACGGTGAGCGGTGCGTGGTCTGAAAACCACTGTTCTTTATAAATTGACGTCTTGCGGACTTTGTCACGCAGGCCCGGCGTGATGATCTGATAGTCAATACGCCAACCCACGTTTTTCGCCCGCGCATTACCGCGATTGGACCACCAGGTATATTGCTCGGGTCGTTGATCAACAACCCGAAAGGCATCAACCCAACCGACTTTGTTAAACAAATTGTCGATCCATGCACGCTCTGCCGGGGTACAGCCGGAATTTTTCTGATTACCTTTGAAATTTTTTATGTCAATCTCTTTGTGCACCGTGTTCCAATCGCCGCAGATAATAAACTCGCGCTTGCGTCGGCGCATTTTTTTCAGCTCGTCTTGTAACTGCATCATGAACGTTAATTTATCCTGGTGCCGTTGTTCACTGGCTGAACCGGAGGGCAAATAAAACGAGGCCACGCTGAGGTCACCAAAATCAGCCTGAATATAACGGCCTTCCGTGTCACAGCGCTCCCAACCTAAGCCGCGCGTGATTTTATCCGGCTCGCGTTTGCTATAAATGGCGACACCGCTATAACCTTTTTTCTGCGCATCGAAATAATGACAATGGAATCCCTTGGGATAAAACGCGTCGTGCAACTGATCTTCCTGCGCCTTGGTCTCCTGCAGACACACCACATCCGCGTGCTGCTGCGCTAACCAGGTAAAAAAACCTTTCTTCTCTGCGGAACGGACGCCGTTGACATTACAACTGATGATGCGCATGGATGACTTATCTTCGCTGGCTGTTTGCGTGTATCATACACGAGTCCCAAACATACCATGTGATCGTCACTATGCAAACCTATCAACGCGAATTCATTGAACTGGCATTACACGCCCAGGTGTTACGCTTTGGCGAATTCAAACTCAAGTCCGGCCGCATCAGTCCCTATTTCTTTAATGCCGGTTTATTTAATACCGGCCTGAGCCTCGCCAAGTTAGGCCAGTATTATGCCGCCACCATCACCAACAGTGGCATCGCTTACGACGTCTTGTTTGGTCCCGCCTACAAAGGTATCCCGTTGGCCAGCAGCACCGTGGTCGCCTTGGCAGAACACCACCAGCTTAACAAACCCTACAGCTTTAATCGCAAAGAGGCCAAGGATCATGGCGAGGGTGGCATGATTGTCGGTGCGCCACTGCATGGCCGTGTCCTGATCATTGACGATGTGATCACCGCCGGTACCGCAATCCGTGAATCCATGGACATCATTACCCGCCACGGCGCCGCTCCGGCAGGGGTGGTGATTGCCCTGGATCGTCAGGAACGGGGGCAAGGTGACAAATCCGCCATTCAGGAAGTCATTGAGGCCTACCATATTCCCGTTGTCAGCATCATCACCCTGGCGGATTTGATTGACTACATCACGCAACAGGCGCAGTACCAGCCATACCTGGCAGCGATTCATTCCTATCAAGATCATTATGGGATTGGCAGTATTCAGCCATAAATCAATTTTACGCCGACGATCACCGTCAGTATTTCATAGGTGAATTTGATCGTGCGGTTGGAATCCTCGTAGTCGCCCCAATCGACCTCGGTGAGCGGCCCCATCATGTCCACCTGAAGAAAGCCGTAGGCGGTGGCCCCCAGCAGGTTGGCCGTCAGATG
>JANNJI010000157.1:0-4452 GCA_031405795.1 Gammaproteobacteria bacterium | reverse complement strand
GAACTGTGGCTGAAACAGCCTGACATATTGCAGCACTACCAGCACCGCTTTCGTTTTTTATTGGTGGACGAATTTCAGGACACCAATACCTTGCAATATGCCTGGATCCGTTTGCTGGCGGGTAAAGCAAACGCGGTATTTGCTGTCGGTGATGATGACCAATCCATTTACGGCTGGCGTGGGGCACGAGTAGAAAACATCATGCAGTTCAGCAAGGATTTTGTGGATGTTAAACTGTTTCGTCTGGAACAAAATTATCGTTCGACCGGGACTATTCTCAATGCCGCCAATGCCCTGATTGCCAACAACACCGAACGTATGGGCAAAAACCTGTGGACAGCGGGACAAGATGGCGAGTTAATCACGCTGTACTCGGCGTTTAACGAACAAGACGAGGCGCAGTTCATTGTTGATCGCATTGCCACGTGGGTGGAGCAGGGTGGCCTGCGTCGTGAATGTGCACTTTTGTATCGCTCCAATGCACAATCCCGCGTTCTGGAAGAGTCGTTGATCAGGGCGCGCATGCCTTATCGTGTGTATGGTGGCCTGCGGTTTTTTGAACGCCAGGAAATTAAAGATGCGCTGGCGTATTTGCGTTTGATCAATAACCCCATGGATGATGCCTCGTTTGAACGTATCATCAATTTACCCACACGCGGCATCGGCACGCGCAGTGTCGACGCCGTACGCGATGAGGCGCGTAACAGTGGTAGTTCAATGTGGCAGGCCATGCACCGGCTGTTAGAACAAAAACTGCTACCGGCACGCGCATTGGATGCCTTGCAGCAATTTGCCAATTTGATCGACAGGCTGCGGGTTGCCATTGCCGGGCTGGCCTTGCATGAACAGATTGAACAGACAATCCACGATAGTCGCCTGATCGCGCATTATGAAAAAGAAAAGGGTGAACGCGGCCGCTCACGCATTGAAAACTTAGAAGAGTTGATTAACGCCGGGCGAGCCTTTGATGAAGCCGAACGCAACGAAGAAGAAAAAGACATGGATGTCTTAACCGCCTTTTTGTCGCACGCCTCACTGGAAGCCGGTGAACGACAAGGGGATGAGTGGGAAGACTGTGTGCAATTGATGACGTTGCATTCGGCCAAAGGATTGGAATTCAAACAGGTATTTTTATGCGGGCTCGAAGAAGGCCTGTTCCCGCACAGGCTCTCATCGGATGATGCGGACAAACTCGAAGAAGAACGTCGCCTGTGTTACGTCGGTATGACCCGGGCAATGGAACGGTTGACGGTCAGCTACGCAGAAAAGCGCCGTCTCTACGGAGAAGAAACCACGGCGCGTCCGTCGCGGTTCCTGCGCGAAATACCGCGCGAATACCTTGAAGAGGTGCGGCTGCGCGGCACGGTGTCGATGCCGGTGTTTGCCGCGCCACAGGCGACCAGTGATTCAGGGTTTCAACTTGGCCAGCGCGTTATCCACGACAAATTTGGCGAGGGCATCGTACTCAATTATGAAGGCGCAGGCAGCCACGCCCGTGTCCAGGTCAATTTTTCCAAGGCCGGGAGCAAGTGGCTGGTGTTGGCGTATGCCAATCTGAAAACAGCGTAGCAATATAGAGGACGTCTGATTAATTGTTGTTGTGTTATAAACTCTGTTCAGAAACCGCTTAGTTTAAAATCTCGAACCCTAATTACCTTTTGTCATTTCGACCTCCAAACAACGTGAGGGAGGGAGAAATCTGTTCATCTGCGATTGAGCATGATATCTGCTACGACACGGATTTCCCGGCAACCGCACCCGGCATTGCTCTCGACTGCTCGTTCCCGACGCAGTCTACCGAGTCCTTCCTTGGACTCGTACCTTCGCTCGTCCATGGGCTTGCATGCAATCGTCTCGCTGGTCGAAACAAACAAAAACGGTTTACTCCGCTAACAACGCAACAATACGTTGCTGGGTTTTTGCATATTCACCTTCACCAATTTTTATATAACGGATATTACCGCGTTTGTCGATGAGGTACAGCGCCGGCCAATAATGATTATCAAAGCTTTTCCAAATCTTGAAGTCATTGTCGATGGCAACCGCGTGTTGAATTTTTTTGCTTTCGATATAGGCGCGTACATTGTTAATATCGTGTTCATGGGAGAACTCCGGGGTGTGTACGGCGATCACTTCCAGGCCCTGATCATGATAACTGCTATGCCATTGCTTGATATAGGGTTCAACGTTGACACAGTTGTAACAACCAAAGGTCCAAAATTCCACCAGCACTACCTTGCCACGCAAAGCGGCCATGGTTTTGGGGGCGGAGTTTAGCCATTGCTCACTTTGCAG
Source organism: Gammaproteobacteria bacterium (assembly GCA_031405795.1). Lineage (GTDB taxonomy): Bacteria > Pseudomonadota > Gammaproteobacteria > UBA6429 > Thiohalophilaceae > JACQBC01. Next base: position 2,157 of record JANNJI010000157.1, on the reverse strand, counting down.
GTTTGGTGCAGGCATGTGTGCCTCCTTGGCAGCGTGGACATTTTTGAAAATGATGACTCCGATCAACATCAGGATCGCCGTCATTAAAACCAGTATTGCGGGTTTCAGCTGCCAGCTGTGTATTTTCATTGGTGTCTCTCCTGTTTTTAAGAAGCGTAATGAAACGGTAATTCAAAAGAAAATACTGTGCCGGTATTTAAAGTACTTTGTACTTCAATATTGGTACCGTGTAATTCCAGGATGCGTTTGGCAATGGCCAGGCCCAGCCCTGATGATCCGGATTCACTGTTGCGGCTTTTATCCAGTTGATAAAAACGATCAAAAATGCGTGGCAGCTCATTGGCAGGGATACCGCAGCCGGTGTCGGCCACTTGAATGGCGACGCGATGGTGTTGCGGCGTAATCAGGATGGTAATCGAGCCGCCTCGGGGAGTGTGGCGTAAGGCGTTTTCCAGCAGATTATCCAACACCCGTTCGACCAGGCCGATGTCCGCGTTGACGAAGGGTAATTCCGCCGCGATGTTGGCGCCGATGTGGATGCCTTGTTGCTGGGCACGTAAATGAAATTTCTGCAAGGTATCGTGGACCAGTTCGGCAAGGCTGAATAATTCGCAACGTAGCTTGGTTTCCCGTGCATCGAGTTTTGCCAATTCAAATAATTCCGCCACCAGCTTATTGATACGCTGACAATGCAAAATGGCGATTTCCAGGTATTCCCGGCGTTCTTCGGTATTGAGCCGATCTTCCTTGAGCAACAGGGTTTCAATGTAGCCTTGCAATGTCGCCAGCGGCGTGCGCAAGTCATGTGAGACATTGGCAACCAGCTCACGGCGTAAGCTGTCAGTACTCTTTAAGTGTTCCATCTGCGCGTGAATACGTTGCGCCATATTACGAAACACGACGCTCAGCCGGTCAATTTCGTCGCCATCAGTATTGGTCGAAGGCATGAAGTCGGGAACGCGGTGCGTGTCATCACTGACAAAGGTATCCATGGCCACTGCGAGTCGTTTGAGTTTACGTGTTAACAGGGAAAAGATGATCAGCCCTGCGGCAAAGGCCAATAGCAGGCAAGCCACCAGCACTGCGTTGCTCAAGCGTAGAATATGACTGCCTTGTAGTTTTTGCACAACGCCGTCATATTCTTCGCCGCCTAAAATCACATATAGATACCCTTGCAACTGCCCTCGATCGAGGATCGGCGCGGCAGAGAATATCTTTTGTCGATCCATGCCGCGTGGATCATCGCCGAGTAATACCTGGGCTGTTTCGCCATGGATAAACCGCTGGAGTGGGTTGAGATCGATGCGCGTCCGCTGTACCCGGCCAGGCGGTGCGGAATATCCCAGGATGTCACCGTCGGTATCCAGTAAATACAATTCGATGGTTGGGTTAATCACCATCATCATATGAAATACTTCGTTGAGCGCAGGTTTGTTGATGCGCTGATTTTTTAATAATAATTTTTCAGCAACAATGTGCGCGGCCAGATCACGATTCAGTTTTTGCGCAACCTCCTGTTGATAGCCTTCTGTGGCAAACCAGGCATTGGCAAACCAGGCATTGGCAACGGAAATCGCCGCGATGATGACAAATAAACCCAGCAGCGCCAGCGCTAATTTTGTGTACAAGGACTTGAGCATGGATTCTATATTTCCTGATCAGCAAACTTGTAACCAATGCCCCACACCGTGAGAATAAAACGTGGTTCAGCCGGATTTCTTTCGATTTTTGCGCGCAAGCGGTTAATGTGCGAATTGACGGTGTGCTCGTAACCGTCGTGACCATATCCCCAGACAGTGTCAAGCAATTGCGCACGTGAATACACCCGTCCCGGGGAGCGTGCAAAATGGGCGAGTAATTCAAATTCTTTGGCAGTGAGCTCGACGTTTTGGCCTTGCAGGGTGACCTGGTGTTTTTCGAAGTTAATGACTAAATCCTGAAAAATGAGGGGGAGCTCCTTTGGCATGGCGGTGTTCACCACGGTGTTTTCCATCCGACGTAAGATGGCCTTCACACGGGCAAGTAATTCCATAATGCTGAAAGGTTTGGTGACGTAATCATCCGCACCAATCTCCAGACCCAGTACGCGATCCAATTCCGTGGCCTTGGAGGTCAACATCAGGATAGGCGTGTAGATCGGTTTACGGCGTAGTTGCC
>JANNJI010000156.1:0-1028 GCA_031405795.1 Gammaproteobacteria bacterium | reverse complement strand
GCCCGCCCCCGCCGGTGCCTTCCGAGCCCTTCTGAACGCGGCCGCCGAGGACGCGCTCCCGATCATGATCTTCGTCGGCAACGGGGGCTCGCGCCAGCCTTGATTAATTCTCTAATGCCGTCAAGGTTGCGCTGTTCGGTGAAATAGTCGAGCACATGTTTGTTTGTCCCCCCGAATTTGGCAATGGCATTCACATCAGCCTTTTTGGCGAGCAGCATTCTCACGATTAATACAGGATAACGGCTTGCCAACATAAGCGGTGTTTCGTCATGTTGATTGCGCGCATTCGGGTCCGCGCCTGCGTCGAGCAACTTTTTGATGCACTGTTCCTGATCGATAGAGATATCATTGGTGGATTGTCCTGGGCTGTAGCGCGGCGTCTGTAAAATCAGATGCAAAGGCGTATTCAGTGCATCATTTCGTTCGTTCGGCGACAGCCCACGCTTCAGAAAGTAGTCCACCAATTCAGGTTTGGACTGCTGTGCAAAAATATGCAGGGGCCCATTGGCAATTTTTCCGTCCAACATTTTCGGCGTTGTCAGGGTAGTCAACTTGTCGGCAAATCCGATCACGATATAAGGCGGCTGATACTGCAGCTCGGACCAGACTGTCTTCCCGATGTTATCCGCAATAAATATGTCTGCCCCGCTTCGAACCAGTAACTCGAAAAGATCCGCCTTGAATGCGGCATCCAGCATCACTGCATAACCAAGTTTATTGCGCGCATTGACATTCGCTCCATTGGCGATGAACTGCGCAATTACATCCAGATCGGCTGTAACGCCAGTGCGGCTGTTGTTTTGTCTAATGTATTGAGCGCTACGGACAAAGTTCATGAAAGGTGTATCACCCGCTTTATTCGGCAGGTTGAGATTGAATTTGCCGCTTGCCAGCATCGCTTCAAGTAACGGGCGTTGATGGGAGAACATCGCCATATGTAAAAGCGTGTTTCCTTCCTCATCGGCCACGTCAAGGTTGCCCCCCATACGTTGGAATGCCTGGTATATGGCAAGCAGGTCAGTTTCTCT
>JANNJI010000155.1:0-7260 GCA_031405795.1 Gammaproteobacteria bacterium | reverse complement strand
TGATCTTCCTCGCAGACGGTACATCCGGTGCTGGCATCACGTTCATCGGCATGCAGTAAATGATAAGGGCGCACAACCCGCTCATGCTGCACGGTTTGTTTGCTGTGTACATTCCAACGCCAGGTGTTATAGCTGCATGTTTGTGCGCAGGCACTAAATGTCAAAAACAGCCCTATTAAACCAATGCTGATTTGTCGAAAATTCATTGGCGGTCAACCCTGCTATGTCGACCGCAGCAGCGTATCGCTGTGATTATTGTCCGTTTGCATCACCATGGGGGTGCCTTTATAAAGTTACGCTGTCCAAGCATTCTGTATTTCTGCTATGGTAATGCAATTGAACAACAACACAACCCCACAGCCAAGACGCCGCCTTTATGAAATACCGTGACTTACGCGATTTTATCGATCAACTCGAACAACGCGGCCTGCTCAAACGCATTCATATCCCGGTTGATCCTAAGCTGGAGATGACAGAGATCTGTGATCGCACCCTGCGTGCCGGTGGTCCTGCCTTATTATTTGAACAACCCACGGGATTTAACACCCCGGTGCTGGCCAATTTATTTGGTACCCCCGAGCGCGTCGCCCTGGGCATGGGTGCCGAATCCACCAGCGCCTTGCGCGAGATTGGTCAGCTGCTGGCGTTTTTAAAAGAACCCGAGCCACCCAAAGGATTCAAAGACGCCTGGGAGAAACTACCCATCTTCAAACAAGTCCTCAACATGACGCCGAAGGTCGTGAAGTCCGCAGCCTGCCAGACACAGGTATTGGAAGGTGAGGCGGTGGACTTGGCGCAGTGGCCGATCCAAACCTGTTGGCCCGACGATGCCGGTCCGCTGATCACCTGGGCCTTGGTCGTCACCAAAGGGCCGCATAAAGACCGGCAAAATCTCGGCATCTATCGGCAACAAGTGATTGGCAAGAACAAAGTTATCATGCGCTGGCTGGCACACCGCGGTGGTGCGCAGGATTTTCGTGACTGGCAACTCGCGCATCCGGGTGAACCGTTTCCGGTGGCCGTGGCCTTGGGCGCAGATCCGGCAACCATTCTCGGCGCGGTCACCCCCGTGCCGGATTCGATGTCGGAATATGCCTTCGCCGGATTGTTACGTGGTGATAAAACGGAGGTGGTGAAATGTCTCGGTTCGGATCTACAGGTGCCTGCCTCCGCTGAGATCATTTTGGAAGGCGTGATCCATCCAGGCGAGATGGCGGAGGAAGGCCCGTTTGGCGATCACACCGGTTATTACAATGAGGTGGAGCGCTTCCCGGTGTTCACCATCGAACGCATCACGCATCGCGAAAATCCGATTTATCACAGCACCTATACCGGTCGGCCACCCGATGAACCGTCGGTGCTGGGCGTGGCCTTAAATGAAGTCTTCACCCCGATTCTGCAGAAACAATTTCCCGAGATCGTCGATTTTTATTTACCGCCCGAAGGATGCTCCTATCGCGTCGCCGTCGTCAGCATGAAAAAGCAATTCCCCGGTCACGCCAAGCGCGTGATGTTCGGGATCTGGTCTTATCTACGCCAGTTCATGTACACCAAATTTATTATCGTCACCGATGAAGATGTCGATGTGCGTAACTGGCAGGATGTGATCTGGGCGATCAGCACCCGCGTTGATCCCGCACGGGATTTTGTCATTGTTGAAAACACGCCGATTGACTATCTGGATTTTGCCTCGCCGGTTTCCGGTTTAGGTAGCAAGGTCGGGATTGATGCAACGAATAAATGGCCAGGCGAAACCACACGCGAATGGGGTAAACCGATTCAGATGGATGAGCAGGTAAAACAGCGGGTAGATGCCATCTGGGCGGAATTAAATATCATCAAAACATAATTCGCCCGGCTTGCAAAATAAAAGGTGTTAAGAAATACTAGCGCTCGCAAAATTTACCACATTAAAATACCTGAGGAGCACCCGCATGAACAAACGTTTACTTATCGCCGCTATATCAGTAGCGTCATTGGCGTTAGTCGCCTGTAACAAACACGAAGACAAATCGGCGATAAAACATGATGACAAAGCTACCGTGCACGAAGTTCACTGGGGCTATGAGGGCGAAGGTGCACCGGATAAATGGGGCAGTTTAAAGCCCGAATATGCCACCTGCAAAGACGGCAAGCAACAATCCCCCATTGATATTCAATCTGCCACGGTAAAAGAAAAGGCCGAACCCATTGTGTTTGATTACAAGGGCATAGCGGAAAATATCACGAATAATGGTCATACCATCCAGGTCAACATGGGTAAGGGCAGCACTCTCACGGTCGCAGGCAAGAGTTATGAATTGCTGCAATTCCATTTCCATGCCCCCAGTGAACATACGCTGGATGGCAAGGCGGCGGACATGGTTGCGCACCTTGTACATAAGTCTGCTGATGGCCAGTTGGGCGTGGTCGGTGTGTTGATGAACAAAGGCACAGCGGCGAATCCTGCGCTGGCAAAGATCTGGGCGAACTTACCTGCCAAGACCGGCGACAGCACGCCGCTGACTGCCGCCAGTTTCAATGCAGCTGAGTTATTACCCGCCAAGCGTGGTTATTATAACTATGCCGGGTCTCTGACAACCCCGCCCTGCACCGAAGGTGTGAACTGGATGTTATTAAAAACGGCGGTAGACGTGTCTGTGGAACAAGTCGCCGCCTTCAGCGCGATTGTGTCCAAAAACGCACGCCCGGTACAGCCGTTAAACAGTCGAATGATCAAAGTGGCCGAATAAAAAGTACGGCATACGCGTTACACAGCCCGACATCGCAGGCCAGGCCTGCGGCGTCGGTATTTTAGGAGCTATACCTGTATTGCGTTGGGTGGCGGTTGCTAAAAGAGTAAAAAACCCATAGCGCAATCTCGACAACCGCATTTACGAGGTACGCCAGCCTTTGTGTTCACCGTTGGCCATGCCGATTAAGGGTGTTAATCGTCGATCCATTCAGCGATAATCTTGCACCTTTTCTGAAGAAGTACCATGACGTACCGTATCACGCTCGACCCCAGCCGCCAGTCATTTGTCACGACTGACCATGAAACGTTATTAGATGCTGCTATACGCCAAGGTATTGCCCTGCCTTACGGCTGTCGCAATGGTTTATGTAGCATGTGTAAAGGCAAATTAATACAGGGACAGATTAAACAGCAACACCCCTCCGAGGGCTTGGCCCCGGCCGAACAATCACAAGGTTATATTCTCTGCTGTCAGGCGATCCCGTGCGATGATCTGGTGATAGAAATAGACACCATTGCGCCAAGCCAATCGATGCCAGTGAGACGCATGCCTGCGCGGGTGGAGAGTATTGAGCGCCTGAATCATGATGTGTTGCGCCTGCGGCTGAAATTGCCCGAGAGTTTTCGCCTGCAGTTCCTGGCTGGTCAATACATCGATATTATTTTAAAGGACGGCCGTCGCCGCAGTTTCTCCATCGCCAATGCACCGCACGACGATACTTTTATTGAATTACATATTCGTCACATCGATGGTGGCCGTTTTACCAGTGAGTTGTTTGAGCACCTGCATGATAACGATATTTTTCGTATTGAAGGGCCATTGGGCAGTTTTTTCCTACGTGATGATTCTGCCCGTCCGGTGATCTTGATGGCGGGGGGAACCGGGTTTGCACCCGTGAAAGGGATTATCGAAGACACCATTGCCCGCGGTATTCCACGTACCATGCATTTGTATTGGGGTGTGCGCAGCCGCGAAGATTTATATCTGCATGAGCTGGCGCTGGCATGGGCACATCAGTATCCGCATATTCGCTACACACCGGTGTTATCCTATCCCAAACCCAACGATCACTGGAACGGGCGCACGGGTTTTGTCCACCTCGCCATCACGCATGACTTTCCCGATTTAAGTATGCACGACATCTACGCCTCCGGATCACCAGCCATGGTTTATGCGGGTCGCGATACCTTCAGCACCAACGGCCTGCTTTTGGCAAATTACTATTCTGATGCATTTGAATTTGCAAAAGACTGAAGTGGTGTTCGGCATCTTTCCGTGGCACAACGGCATCACTGAAATAACTATACGAGCATCGGTAATACTGTCGGGGCAATGGGAGTTACCGTGAGGGCGTCATCGAGCTTTTCCTCGTGTGCCAGCAGCAATCCCTGTCGATAATATTCGACGGCTTGTTCGGGTTGATTGATCTTTTCCATCAACTGGCCGAGTTCGTAATAGGTATCCGAACGCGCTTGTGTACCGATGCTGGCATCCAGATAGGCGCGTGCCTTGCCCCAGAGTCGGCTACGTATACACAGGCGGCCCAAGGTCAGCAACAATACTGAATTGGTTTCATTGCCGGATAACCACGTTTCCGCCGTTGCCAGTTGTTTGTCTTTGTCTTTAACGGTTATCAGGCCATATAAGTACACAAGATCATTATCAAAGCCTTGGCGCAACACATTGCGCAAAACTACTTCGGCCAGGTCTGTTTGTTCCAAGGTCAATAAACAGCGAACGTAATGCCGTGCCATGTCCGGGTCTTGCTGCTGGGTACGTGGTAGCTCTTTCCATTGCGCCGCCAGTTCCTCGACGTTGCCGTGCTGGGTTGTGATGGTCAGCAACTCGCGATACACCTTTTGCACAAGCTGATTTAAGATTTCGACCGGGTAGACCGCACGCTTGCGCAAGGCGGGCAAAAGTTGTTTTAGTTCAGACCAGTTGCGCATCAGCTCATACAAGCGCGCCAACAAATACAGGACATGCGGATGCTTTGGTGAAGTTGCATGTAAACGTAATAAGATTGCCAGTGATTGCGGTAATTGACCGTGCGCCAGTTGCAATTCCGCCTGCGTCAACTCAACCGCGAAGCTGGCATTGGCCATGTGTTGGTGGGCAAGAATAAGGTACTCATCGCGCTTGTCGGGGCGATTTTGTTTTTGCGCGGCACGTGCCGCAGAAAGATAATTAATCAACGGCGTTGTACTATCGAAGGCGTGACGAATCAAAAAGCGCTCGGCCTTTTCCCACTGACCTTGCGCCAATTCAATCAAACCACGGTTGGTCTCGCGCGCGGCGCGTTCCCGGCGTTGGCGCACTCGCCAGCGTCGCATAGAGCCGGGCATGCCCCATAAGCCAAAGAATAATTGCAGGGAAAAATATAACAGTGCAAAACCGACGACGAATATGATCACAAACAGTGTCAGGCTCAGCTCCAAGGTGTTATGGCTCAGCTCCAAGGTGTTATGGCCACGTGCAATCAAGACGTAACCGGGGTCTTGGTATGCGTACAAGCCCAACATGACCGCAATCATCAGTAGTAGCAAAATACTAAATAGCCATTTCATGCTGTATCTTTCAGGGTTAGTGTTAACATTTATCAATTGCCATTTGATTTTTATTTGTTCTTGTGTTGCAGATAGCGCTGTAATGCCTGATAGGTACGCGAAGTTTCCGGCAATACGGGTGCAATGTTTTCACCGTGCAATTTCTTAAGTGTCGCCACTGTGGACTGGGTGTGTTGCGCTTTTTTATCGAAATAACGCTGGGTCCACTTCAATGCGGTATCAATGTGTTCTTTATAGATATCCGCCTCGCCCGCCAGCATCGCCAGACGTGCCTGTTCTAACTGCAGGCGTAAATTTTCTGTTAAAAAGAAACGCTGTTCGGGCGCAAGTAATGCCTTTACTGGTTCCTCGTGATTGCGGATGACGACCAGTGATTTGAGGTCTTGCCAAATCGCACGGGGTAAATCCGACCAGTTAGCGACATCGGTGGCAGTGGAAAGGATTTTTTCCTGGCTGATTTGTTGCTCTCGTGATTTGGGATCGGGTGTTTGGAGCGGCAGCTTGTCGACATCCTGGCTCAAGGCCGATAAGGCCAACGAAATACCGATGATATCGGCCTGTGGAATGGCACGCAGGGCTCGCATGTCTTCAGCCAGTGCCTTGCGTAATGTAATCACACTCGGATCACTGCTGGCTTTTAATCGATCATCGGCAGCCTGCAAGGCTTTCATGGCTGTGCCGACATCATGCTGAAAGATCAATTGTTGGTTGGCCACCTTGACCAGATGTTCTGCCTCGAGGATCAACCATTCTTCCTTGGAAGTTTGATTTTGTTCCGAAAGTGCAGTGAGATTCTTCACCATCTCCTGGTGTTGTACACGTAACGCGTCCACTTCCAGCTGCTGTTTTTGCAGGCGCAGGTTACTGTCGACGCCGGTTTGTTGTTGCGCCTCTTGCAGTTGTTGTAATTGTAATTGCACACGTTGTTGTTGCTGGAACAAGTAATACGACGCATAACCTAGCGCTGCAAACAAGCTGAGCAACATTATGTATTTCAGTATCGAACCGGTTGGTTGGGGCGCACGGTCAATAGCCATCAAGCCGGTTGATGGTACGGTTGAGTTGGCGGAGGAAGGATCACTCACGGTGCTGCTCCTTATATTTACGGTTTTGTGCGCTGTTGGTACCAGCGGCACATGGCGGCCACCATCGCCTCGTCGGTGGCATTGTCGGCGATCTGTGGGGTAAGTTTAAACCCTAATTGTGCGGCCTGCGCACTGTGACGTGGATGGACCACGAGCAATGTTGTCGAAAAGACCCACTCTTGTTGTTGTTGGCAGGCCAATTCGGCCAGGTTGTGCAACGATTCACCGCTACTAATGGTGATCAAATCAATTGGGTTTGTACTGTGCATTGGCTGGATCGCGGCCAAGGATCTCAGGGGTGGTTCACGCCGGTAGACCTGCGCATATTCCACCGTAGCATCGCGCTGGCGCAAGACATTGGCGAGGATTTCTTTACCGCCTTCGCCGCGGATAATTAATACCCGCTTACCTGCTATGGACTGTAATGACTCTAATGCTAACAACCCTTCACTGGAAAAGTCCTGGCTCGGCATCAGATCAACCCGCTGCCCGTTCGCGATGATTGCATTGGCCGTAGCCTTGCCGACAGCGGCAACCACGACAGTGCCGGGGATTCCACCCGCCTTGGTGATCAATGGCCAGCTTTGGTACACCGCGTTGGCACTAATGAATAAAACAAGATCATATGAGCCAAGCTGGTTGATCTGCTGCTGCGCGAGCGCAGGATCGGACGGTGGTGTGATCACTAGCAGAGGGAAAACGGTGGTGATACCGCCACGTTGCTGGATCATCTGACACAAGGACTCAGTCTGTCCCGCCGGGCGCGTGACTAATACCGACCAAGGCAAGGAGAAGCAGTGGGCGTTCCTGTGGGTACGGGAGTTCCCGTTGTTCGAGTGGAATCCCGACCGCAAGGGCTGGGAGGCGCGGCAT
>JANNJI010000154.1:0-1768 GCA_031405795.1 Gammaproteobacteria bacterium | reverse complement strand
GCCCAGATTGCCCGTGATTTGCAGCAATCCCTCCAGCAGTTCCTTTTGTGTAAGAAATATAACTTCCGGTTCTTTCTCGCTCATGGCGTTGTCCTTACTGATAGTGCCTGTTTTTTTGTAGTCACGTGGGTAACGCGATCTAATCCAGTCATTGGATATTTGGCCGGATGATAGCAGAGGGAATTAAATATTGTCACCAGTTCTATTGAAAACAAAACGATATTGTATAACCGGGTGTGCTTAACGACACAATTCAGACACGTTGTGTTGGTGACGTTTTTAATTTTTTGGGTCGCACATAATCCAAAATGGAACGCAAGCGAGGGGTTCCGTGCGGGAAAGTGGTTGCTCAATGAGATTCGTCGTGAGCAGGGGGTGATCCCGTTTCCGATGAAGGCGCGGATGAGAATGCGCGGGGCGGGTTAGCTGCTTGTTGAAAAATGCATTTTTTAGAGCAAATCACCTAAGCCGACTAACGTCGGCTGCCAGTCACTTTCTGATTTAATGGATTCCGGCTCGCACGGCGTTTGGCCGGAACGACGGGATGCAGTTGAGTTTTTCAACTTGGCTGTGCAAAAGCGCTACCGGTAAACCGGCAGCGCAATGTTATTTCATTTCGTTAACAATCAATTTGATCTCATCGGCATTGGCGCGCAACTCCGGCGCGTACATCGCCCAAACACGTGTCGGCAAGGCGCTGAATTGGCCGGGGATCTCGGCGCGCAGGCGATAACGCACGGTGTGTTTGCCGCGTGGTAATTGCTGGGCGAAGAAGCTGACGCGTTCGTCGCGGTATTCGACATAGGCGTGGAGTGGATTGCCGTCGTAACCGCTGCGCACTTCCACGGGTTCAAATCCTGCCGCCTTCATGTCATCGATGATGACATATTCATAATCATTTTTGCTGTCGATGGTCAGATCGATTTCTACCAGATCACCGCTGTGCACGGCGGCGAGATTGGCTAGCGGTATCCGCTCGTATTTTTCTACCGTTTGTTGTAATGCCTGACCGTGACTGCCTGCGGCGGCCTGCTTGGCTTCGATGCGCTGGAGTTTGTAGATCTTTCTATCGACTTTGATTTCAAGTCCGGCGTGTTTGATATCGTCTTCCAAGGTGAAGTATTGCAAGTAGGCATTGTAATACAGTGAACCCTTGCCGGTTTTTTCGATGCGAATCGAATGACTCCCACCCGACAGGTGTTTGCCTTGCAATACCACGCGGTTATCAAAACTGAACAGATTGTCTTTATTGATGGCGACGGTTTTGATCAGGTTATTGTCCATGTAGATCGATATCTTCATCTCCGGCGCATGTTCCTTGCTTGCCAACATGTAATCGGCCAAGGCTTCAATCACCACGGCGGTGTCGCGGGTGGACTGCCAGTAGTAACCGTGTTTGCGGTTGTTCACCAGGTATTTCGCCAGGCGTGCCGCCTTGTCGCTGTTGGGCTGTGTGCGGGCGAGTAACTTTAAGTAATAGGCATTGGATTCCATTGCACTGCCGTACCAATACCACCAGTATTGTTCATTGGGTAGTTTCAGGTAAGCCGTTTCGTTTTCCGTGTCTTCAACCAGGTATTGCTCAATGTTGTCGAGCAGCATTTTTAATTGCGCGGGTTGATTCTGTTTGGTCAATGCCAGACCCAACATCGACTTGGCATACACGCTCAGCGCTTTGCGATCGCGGTAGCACAGACACGCGGCACTCGCACAGCTCACATGAGACGCACTCCGCGCTCCAATCGATGGACGAGCGCAGCGACGCCGG
>JANNJI010000153.1:0-10604 GCA_031405795.1 Gammaproteobacteria bacterium | reverse complement strand
AGAATCAATCCTTCGGCTTGTGGGCATTCGCTCCAGAATAAAACCTATTCCATAAAATTCTTCCAGCCCATATCGAACGTTATGGATACGCCGCGTGCTTGTGCCCGCGCACGAATTTCATCCATGTTCAGAGGATCCTGTGATCTGATGGTGTTGATAACGTTCAGAAGTTCCAGTAGGGCATCAATGGCCGGTCTAGCATTGCCATGAACCGGCATATCGGTCTCCACGCGCTTGATCCTGAAATAAGGCTGGTTGTTCAAGGGTTCACGACCAGTGACACCTAGGTTGATATCGAGGTGCGGCGCATGTGGAACTAAGACACCATGTGCAAGTCCCCTCGCGGTCTTTAACAGTTGCCCAACTTCTTCGATTCCTCGCTTGAAGACGTCAGTGTACTGGTTGTTTTCATCGTACGAATAATCTCTGAAGGGCCCGAATTTGTGGATCAGAATTTTTGCGAGTGCAGGATTATTTTTGAGGGGCGAGATCATCATCAGGAAAGAACGCACATTCGCTCCTTCAGCTTTGCCTGATTTGAGAATGTTTGTAGTTAGATCGGGGGCAATCTTGTATGGTGTTGGATTACTCCAAAATGCCATTTCGACTGAAGTGCGGAGGATGAGACATGGAACGAAATATCCGCAATGTCCGGGGGATAAGCGTTTGTGTTTCCCCTCTTGTCGCTCGTTTCAAGGTTTCTTCTGTAACAGCATCACCTGGCCCTCATGGGTCATGGAGACATTACCAAGAAACGACATGCCTAACAGGATTTTATCGGAGCTTAAATTTTCCATTACGGCGGCTTGTACGTCAGCCACTTCGATGCCACCCACCGTTACTTTATCAAGGCTGACCAGATAGGCGTCGGCCTTGCCGTTGGCGGTGTTGAGCTGGATGCGTTTACCGTTGTTCAAATAGTTAACGCCCAGTTGATCCGCATGGCGGGTGCTGAGGGTGACATAACTGGCACCGGTATCCAGGATAAAATTCTGCGCTTGACCGTTAACCAACCCGGACATCGTATACATGCCGTTGCTGGCGGGGATACGCACTTCCTGGGTCAGGCTGGCCTGCGCAAAACTGAGAATGGGTGAATCGGTTAAGTGATGTTTAATGCGCTGGCCCCGGTATTCAAACAACGCGTAGTCGCTGTTGGCGGCCACCAGCTTAAGGCCGTTATCGGTCGTCATACCGGTGCGTAACACGGTTTCACGATGATTTTGCTGGCGAATGATGGCGGTGTCTTTGAACAGGCCAATCACCTGAATCTGCGGGATAGCGATGGTGGTAGCGCCATAAGCGGTCAAATTGGCCAGTAAGGTGCATACTACTATCCAGTACATCGCTAATTTTTTCCGCATAAACCCGCTCCTGTGTCTCTGTGTAGATCAACGGCAATCGTTGGCGGGGCATGAGCATGTCCGTGCCACTTCCGTGATCGTGATCAAACCGTAAGAGTGTGATCAGGATCATATGGCCCGGTGAGATATGATACAGTTCCGGTCATTCATCAAATGACAAGCAGGACAACAGTGGGAGGATGGTATGCAGGTGACAACGACATTTACAATTGAAGGCAAACAAATTGTTGAATACAAAGGACTGGTGCGCGGCATCATTGTGCGTGCACCAACGATTGCGCAAGGTATTCTCGGCGGGCTGAAGAATATCATCGGTGGCCGGATCGGTGCGTACACGCAGATGTGCGAGCAAGCACGTCAACAGGCGTATGAATCAATGCTGGAACATGCCCGTGCGCTGGGGGCCAATGCAATTGTCGGGGTGCGTTATGATGCCTCCGAGGTGGTCAGCACAGCAACGGAGGTCTTGTGTTATGGCACGGCAGTGGTGATCCGTTAAACCTAACGGTCTGTATCGTTGAGGTGTCGTTATCCCCCTGTATTTATTTTTTCTGCGCCGGTGTTTCATCACCCAGGTGCCAGATGTCGACGTCTTTACCCTGTTCGCGGAAATGGTCGGCGCGGCCGGATAAATAACGCTGGAAGCTGGGCTGTTGTTGGTAATCGCCGCTTAACACATAGGCAAATACGCCCTGGGTATGGAATGTTTTGAAAAACGCCTCAGTGCGAATGATCTCCTTGCCCGCCGCGTTGAATAATACAATCGTTGGCGCATATTTTACGTCGAGTTGTTTTGCCCAATTACGTGCGGTACTGGCTCGGCCCTCGGGGGTGGTGAGCGGCGTGTCAGACCACATATCCAATTGCACCGTATCAAACTGCGCAATCAATTTACGTGTATCGGCATCCGGTAAAATCTGCTGATGCAGGGTATCGCAATTGGGACAATCGTTTTGTTCAAAGAACACCGCGATCGGTTTGCCCTTGTCACTCGCCTTGCGGGTCAGGTTATAAGGTGCAGCAAGAAAGAAATCCTGTTTATTCATCGTCCCGGTACGCACCGGTGGGGCGTTGGCCTCTACATAGTCACGATAGTTCTGCTGTTCTTTTTTCCCGGCGATGTAGTTGAGCGCGACTTTGAATTTATCCGGCGGTAAATAGCCATTCAGCCGCAGGATGGTCTCACCTTGCTCGTTAAAAAATAAAATGGTCGGAGTGAATTGCACTTTTAACGCCTCGGCAAAGCTTTTTTCGGTGTAACTTTTGCCATCGACGTGGGTCACATTGCGATCGCCCCACATGTTGATGGCAATTACATCGAATTTACCGCGCACCAGGTCTTCAATATCCTTTTGCGCCAGATTGCGCTCCACCAGGGCATTGCAATACGGGCAACCATTTTGGGTAAACAGGATCATCAGGCGCTTGCCAGCGCGGTTGGCAGCGGCGAGGTCTTCCCTGAAATCCAGGAAACCGTCATTGAACCAACTGGGGTATTCCGTCTCCATCGCGCCAAAAAACTTACCCTGCTGTGCCGCGTGCTGGCCATCGGCGGGGTCCGGTTTTGGATTGGTGCGCTGATAGGTAACAACAGCAGCGGCAATGGCTGCCATGACACCGATCACCAGTACGTAACGAATGGTTTGTTGCATGGAACACCTCCGGAGAAAACGATCTTGGGTTAAGGCCCTTATATCATAGTGTAACAAAGGTTGGTCATGAACGGCACACTACTCGCATGGTATTTACTTGTGCAGCTTTAATGGTTCTGCTAATGTTTTAGACCGGTGGGGGCGGTGCTGTGTTATGGCGCTTCCATCAAAGCAGTGATTTAAAAACATGAAAGCCATCGATATATTAAGGAGAATGAGATGAGCAATCCCAATAACCCCTCTGCCTGCCAACCTCACCAATCGTCCACAGCCGGTTCGAAGGATGTCACTACCATAGGTTCAAGTTACCTGTCGTGGGACGCGCAATACTCGGCTCCGTGGCAAGGGAAATATGTATGGTATGAGCATCCACAACGAGAGACTGGAGAGCGGAAAAGTATATGAAGCCTATGATGGCAAGCGGCTTATCTTCGAGGCAGGCTGTTTTACAACGATCTACCTGCATATCAACTCTTCCTCTCCTACACACCACAATTTTTTCATATAGTCGTCTGACGAGTTTTTCTTTGATATCCTATAATCAGCATGGCGATATACGGTTGAAGCGTCTACTAGCTTTTTTAATCGGTGTAGTGCTTATCTACCCAGTGGCCGCGATGGATACGGTGCTCTACAAAAAAGAAGCGGCGGCATTGTGTGAAGTATACAAACCGGCGATCTGGCAAGAATTCATAAAAAACCATAAACCAGAAGAAATGTTGGGCGAACTCAGAACCCGACTCAATCAAGCTGTAGCCACGGAAGAATTTCGCGTTATTGTTAAAAAGCATTTTGGCGAAGAGGGTTCTACAGGCGGTAGTTCTGCCGTTGCCCAAGAAGTGAGTCAACTGTTCGGTGAAAAATGGGACTGCGCATATTTCAATGCCTTTTATCAGGTAAGTGAGGTGTGCACAGTTATTGGTGAGAAAAGTTATTGCAAACCGGTTGATGCAAATACAAAACCGCGCTTACGCAAGGAAATTCAGTTATCGCTGAAGGGCATAGCAGAAGTTAGCCCATTGCAGAATGGTGAAGAGGTAATAGTTGGTGTCGATACGGATGGAAATCTGTATGTGGATGCCAACCCGTTGAAGAACAAAGAAATGAGTACGCTGATTCAGGCGATTAAGTTAATCACCAAGATAAAAAAACCCAAGATTGTTATTCGCGCCGATTCTCGCGCACCCTATGCGGCGTTCGTTACAATATTTGAGGCTGCCAAGTTGTTGGGGATCACAAAGCTGAGTATCGAGACACTTTGATCTGTTGCTGTGCTACGCATACCGCTTAACCCAACTTCGTCAATCCCCGCTGGCCGATCTTTTTTCCCGCCAAGGCGCAGCCGTTGTGGATAGCGGTTTGCAAGGTGCGTCCGGAGCACAGGGCATCAATGACCGCAGCATTGAAGGTGTCACCGGCGGCGAGGGTGTCGATGATCGCAGGCGGTGATTGCGCCGGTACAAATAAAGTATTGTCCATTTGATCGCGCGCATAGGCGCCTTGTTCACCCCAGGCGCAAATCAACAAGGCAGCGATGTCTTGGTGGCGCAAGTGGCTAAAGAAGTCATGCGCGTTGTTAAAGCCGCGTGTGATAACAAACTGGCGCGAGAAGAACAACACGTCCGCCAACGGGAATAATCGATCGATATGTGGCCGTTCTTTTTCAATCTCGATGGAGATCGGTTGATCGGTGCGTGCGGCATGAATATATTGCACGATCTCAGCGGTGTGTTCCACGGCGCGGCCTTCCAGGTGAAACCAGTCATATTCCTGCCACGGCAGCGTGTGAACGTGTGCAACCGTTAATTCCGCTAGGTTACGGTAGTGGACGATGGTGCGCGAGCCATTTTGAACATTCAAGATGATGTAGGATGTTGGTGTGTGGCCGTCGGCAAGGGTAATACTAAAACGTGTACTAACATGTTGCCGTTCTAAATCCGCCTTGATCTGTTGTGCCTGCCTGTCATCGGCAAACGTGCCGACGAGTTCGACCTGATGTCCAAACTGCGCCAGTACCACAGCGGTGTTTGCCGCATTACCG
Organism: Gammaproteobacteria bacterium; assembly: GCA_031405795.1. Classification (GTDB taxonomy): domain Bacteria; phylum Pseudomonadota; class Gammaproteobacteria; order UBA6429; family Thiohalophilaceae; genus JACQBC01. Next base: position 5,547 of record JANNJI010000153.1, on the reverse strand, counting down.
CCACAGGCCGTGTGCTGCTCACGCGCCCGCAGTTCTTCGTCTTCCACAGGATAGTGATCAAGATGGTTGATGATATCCAGCGTGGCGATGCCAAGGATCAGTATCTTGCTCATGGTGGATAAACGACAGGGTAACCGGCCAAATTTAAAGTAAGGTAATAATTGTACTTTGTTTATGTCGATGAGTTGTAGGGTTTATTAGTCGCGGGAACTGTCCAGGGCTGAAGTAGGGGTAGACTTGGAGGTGGCACTGTACAAAACTGGCTCTATATATTAGCATCTGTTAATGTTTCTTATCCTATAGATTACGAGGTTTTACCATGTCTTGGAGTGTGAAGGAAATTGATGCCGCCGAATTGGCGCAATGGTTTAGTGATAAGCCGCAGGCCTTTCGGGTGATTGACGTGCGAGAGATGGGTGAAATCGCCGCCGGTACGATCCCCGGTGCCGTGCCAATGCCGTTGGCGACGGTGCCGTTACGCCTGCAAGACATCAAGCGGGATGAAACCGTGGTGATGATTTGCCGCTCTGGCGCACGCTCCGCGCAAGCCTGTGCCTTTTTACAACAACAAGGTTACGATAGCGTCTTTAATTTACGCGGCGGTATGTTTGCCTGGGCCGGGGCGGGCCAACAAATCGGACTACCCAGGGCCAGTTAAGATTCAATAACACACTGTATACATCAAGGGGCGCTCAGGCCCCTTTTTGTTGGCCTGGTATTTTTATTTTCTATTGCGCTCTGGTGGGCGCTCGTTCACTATTAAACCATTCAGTAGTCAATTTCTTTCACCAGGTAATCGGCGAGGTATTCGATGTTAACAAAAAGCCAGGTGTTAATCGCCAGCGGTTTATCCGTGGGTCTGTTTTTTGGCGTGTTGATGCGGCATTACCGGGTATGTCTGGTGGCGGCGGTGAGCAATGTCATTTTAATTCGCCATCATCGTTACATGGTCACCATCGTTGCGGCGGCATTGATCGCTATTTTTGGCACACAATTACTCGAAATTCTGAATATTGTACCGATCGCCACCACCAGTTATCGTGATGCGCAATTCGATTGGTTAGGTGTGATCTATGGTGGATTATTATTTGGCATTGGCGCGGCGTTGGCCGGTGGTGATGCAGCGCGCACGGTAGTGCGTGCCGGTGAGGGCAACGTTATCGGCATCGTTGCATTGATCGTGTTTATGTTCAGTGGTTACATGGCGCAATATGGTTGGCTGGAACCGGCACGGTTGTGGGTAACCGAGCAAACCGCGCTGACATTAATATCGGGTGATGCGGGGTTGGCGCCACTGTTGGGCATATCAAAATGGATACCGATGCTGGTGATATGCGCGGTGTTATTACTGTATCTCGTGATGGTGTGGAAAAAACACGGTGATAGCAGATTATTATTAGCGGGGATGTTGTTGGGTGGTGTGATCGTCCCGGCCTGGTATTTATCCGGGGTGGTGACCTTTGATGAATTCGCCCCCGACACAAAACCGGCCTCGCTGACGGTGGTGGGTGCGCTGTCACGCATCGGCAGTATGTTACTGATGAAAGGCACGCCTGCTGCATCAATCCCGATTTTTTTTGTCATCGGATTATTTTTATCATCATTGTTATATTCGTTGTTGACGCGCAGCTGGGATACCACTCCGCTGCGTGCCAATCGCCTGTGGCCGATGGTCATCGGCGCAGCACTGATGGGGATTGGTGGCACGGTAAGTTATGGCTGCAACATCGGCCAGGGTATCAGTGGTTTATCAACCTTGTCGCTTGAATCGATCATCGCCGTGGTCTGCATCTTTTTTGGCATCTGGCTTGGTATGATTATCCTGGATAAGTTGAATATCTGATTTATTGCCATTGATTATGAAGCCAATATTACTACGTGCTGCGACAATGTTTCACCGTTATGATTGTGACGAGTGCCGACAGCATAATGCGCGATTATCCGCCGAGGTGCTGAGCATAGTCGCACAAGGCGAGGGTGTGCAGAGTCATTATTTTGCCGGACGTTATGAAAACATTTATATCGCGGCATCACGCCTGCCTTTATTGTCCATCATTCTGCACCACGCACGACAACACGCAGCAACGATCCTGCAACAGCCAGTTACGCAATTACAGCTTGGCCATTGGTTTAATATCATGCGGCAGGGTGAGGTGACCTTGCCGCATACGCATGATGACGATGATGAACTGTTGTCCGGCGTCTACTATTTACAAGTACCCGCGCAGGCAGGCGAGCTGGTGTTAACCGCCGGCAAAGAGCGCCAGATCATCGAGCCCCGTGCCGGGATGTTCGTTTTCTTTTCGCCACAATTACATCACGAAGTGACACCTCATCCGCATGCAACGCCGCGCATCAGTCTTGGTTTTAATGTTGGGTTGAGGCGTACGGACGAGCATCGTGATCGGTAACAACCGTCGTAAGATGCGGTATTGTTGGCAAGAAGCAAAAAATGCGATTGCACTTGATTGGAAAATGGTATGGAATCGGCTTCTCTACATAACTGCACTACACCTTTAAGGAGAATACTTATGCCCCGCGTTGTTATTTTATTATTGAGTATGTTTGTTCTGTCATCGGCCTATGCCGACAGCGTTGTGGAAGGTAATATCCAGTTGGATCCGAAGCTGGCGAAGAGCGCACAGCCAAACGATACGGTATATATCTTCGCCCGTGCCGCGCAGGGGCCGCGTATGCCGCTGGCGGTGTTCAAGGCGAAGGTGAGTGATTTACCGTTGAAGTACCGTCTGGACGACAGCATGGCCATGCAACCCGGCATGAACCTGTCGCATTTTGATCAGGTCGTCGTGGTGGCGCGGATTACCGCCTCGGGTGAGCCGATGGCGCAAAAAGGCGATTTAGAAGGATTAAGTAAACCCGTCAGCCCCGGCAAGGGCAAGGTTGATATCACCATCGACAAGGTTTTACCTTAACAGCCGATTGAAAAAACGTAAAGCTCGGTCGCCTCTCGCCGGGTTGAAGAAGTTTTTATTTTGAGGAGGGCACTGTCGTGCCGGATGTAGCTAACACCGATCAAGAGATCCTGGATTGTTTTGCCGTTATGTCGCAGTTGCGAATGCATTTGCACAAAGAGGATTTTGTTACAACAGTACGTGCGATGATGGCTGACGGTTTTCGCTTGGTCTATATTAAAGAATCCAGTCGGGTTGTCGCGGTGGCCGGATTCCGGATCTACACCAATTTATTCATGGGTAAACACTTATACGTCGATGATCTGGTGACGGATGAACAGACTCGCAGCAAGGGCCATGGCCGGGTCATGCTGGATTGGTTAAAACAATTCGCCAAGGAAAATGCCTGCCAGGTGTTGCACCTGGATTCCGGTGTGCAGCGGCACAAGGCACACAAGTTTTATTTAAACCAGGGATTTGATATTGCGTCTTATCATTTCAGCCAGAAGATAAACGGCGGAACGTAGTTAACCAACAGGAGTAACCGGATGGAAGGAATAATCCTCGACTTTAATCAAACTGAAGGGGCGATCCGTTGCCATGCAGGCCAGCGTTATACCTTCGCCTTGACCGAGTGGCAAAGTGCAGAGGTGCCGGAAAGGGGCGCCCTGGTGGATTTTGTTGCCGAAGGTGATCGCGCCAAGCAAGTATATTTATTGGCACGTGCTTCACCGGAGAGTACTGTAGCTGCGGATAACACCGTGCATGTATCTACTGCGCCCAGCCAAACTTATCCACGTGTGGAAACCTCGGTACTGGCCGTTATCAGTTTGGTTGCCGGTATCCTCGGCGTCTTTTTCTTTGGTTCCTTAATTGCAGTGATCTGCGGGCATTTGGCACGCGCGGAAATCCGGCGCAAGGCTGGACAATTAGAAGGTGACGGACTGGCCGTGGCGGGATTGGTGCTGGGTTATATCATGCTGGGACTTACGTTATTGTTGGTGCTGATTTTTGGTCTTGTCCTTGGCGGGGGAATTTTGGCGGCGATGAATGCTTAAATTACAGCACATGAGTGTTGTTAAAAAATGAATAAATGCACGATACACGAAAGTTAGTTCAATAGTCTCGAATCAACATTAGTTTTTATTCCCAGTTGAGCTCTGTTATTTATCTGTTCAGAGATAATACGGATCGCATGACCGCGGTGTTTCGAAAAATTTATCCGTAAATTTAGTACTAGGTCCGGGTAGTTTTACGGGAGGGCTTTTTGGACTTGGCCAAATGTGTACGTGCGTGGTGCAGTTTCGCGATCTCTTGGTCAAACTTCTCAGCAATGTTCATTCCCTCCAGTTTGACGAAATCTAAAAACGCTTGCCCAACTACTGACAGTTTCCTTCCTTTTGGATATACGACATACCAGTGCCGTTGGATAGGAAAACCCTGAACATCCAAAACCGCAATGGGTCCGGAAGTGCCTTCCAGGGCGAGGGAGTGTAACGATAATACTGAAATGCCGAGACCGGCAGCGACCGCCTGTTTGATTGCCTCGTTACTGCTTAACTCCATGCGCGCGATGGGCGGCTTCAAACCCTTTGCTTCGAATGCTTTAATAACGGCGGCACGTGTGCCTGAACCCGGTTCACGCAGGATGAAAGGTTCATCGAGCAGGCGCTTAAGTGGAATGTTGGGGACACCCACGAGCGGGTGGTCACGATTTGTCATGACCACCAGCGGGTTCGGAACGAACGGGAATGCCTCAACATTTATTTCTTGCGGAGGCAGGCCGAGGATACAGAGGTCGTCTTCGTAACGGTTAATGCGATCAATCAGGCGTTCACGGTTGGTGACCTTGAGGGAAAAATCAATGCCAGGGTGCAGCAGGCCAAACTGACCAAGCAGATGCGGCGCGACATATTTGGCAGATGTGATAACAGCGAGTCGCAGGCGTCCGCGCTTGACACCTTTCAAGTCAGCGATTTTCATTTCTAAGTTGGCGAGTACATGGAAGACTTCCTGGCAGGCGTCGTATAACTCACGGCCTGTATCAGTCGGCTGGATGCGTATACCAACTTGTTCGAAGAGTGGTAGGCCGAGGCTGTCGGCGAGTTTCTTGAGCTGCATCGATACCGTAGGCTGGGCCAGAAAGAGTTCTTCAGAGGCGCGAGTAAAGCTACCGAGGCGTGCTACTGCCTCAAATACTTGTAATTGACGCAGGGTCACATGCCGGGCAAGGGTGCCAACCAGATTAGTGCGTGCCATGTCTCATCTCATGTGCATGTTTGACTATCGATCTGCGCGTCGTTGCCGCGGAATTAGCTTCATCTTTTTGGATCGTGGAAAATACAAACAAGCTTATATCTGTGACGGGTGGTGGCCCATCGCCAGTCCCTCGCGGGAATTTCCCACCGCCGCGTACGCCACGCAGATGCTCTACCTGCCCGCCGTGCTCATCGGCATGACGCCGGTCTTCGCCTACATCACCTTCTCGCAGGACGTCCTCTACCCCACCTATGAGTATGCCCCGCGCATCTCCAGCCTGACCGCCGCCGGCGACCAGTTGCTGGCCGGGGCCATGATGAAGCTCATCGGCATGAGCGTCGCGATCACGGCCTTCGGCGTCAGCTTCTACCGCTGG
>JANNJI010000152.1:0-2907 GCA_031405795.1 Gammaproteobacteria bacterium | reverse complement strand
ACCTGCCGCCAGAGGTTATAGATTGAGCGATGGCATTCATCGATGATGATGACATCGAATTCTTCGATGGGGATAGCTGGGTTGTAGACGACAGGCCGAGGCTCTTTATTTATTGTGCTGCCTTCTATTTCAAAACCAGAGTGCTCATCTGCTTCGTCATCCAGTTCCTGTCCGGTGAGTTGGGAATACATGCGCTGGATGGTGGAGATGGTGACTTTGGTGGCGTCGGGTATCCCGGCGCGGCCTAAGATGTTGACGTTGTAGTGTTGCGTGAATTTGCGGCCATCGTTGGGGATGACGAATTGTTCAAATTCGTCCTTGGCGTTGGTGGCGAGGTTGCCACGGTCGACCAAAAATAAGGCGCGTTTGATCTTGCCGAACTTGGCGAGGCGATACACTTGTGTGACGGCGGCATAGGTCTTACCCGAGCCGGTGGCCATTTGCAGTAAGGCGCGGGGTTTGCCTTGTTTTAAGCTGTGTTCAATGCCGTGGATGGCGTCAATTTGGCAGGCGCGTAAATTATGCAGATGGAGTTCGGGCAACTGTTGTAAGCGGGTGCGTAACGGCGCCCCCTCTTCTAACCATTCTTTGAGTGTTGCGGGTTGGTGAAAATGAAACACATAACGCGAACGCGGATGGGGGTCGCGTTCATCCCGAAAACGGATCTCGTGATTGGTGGCTTCATACAAAAAAGGTAAAGGTTGGTTGGCAGGTGTCCAGCGTTCGATGTGTTTGCTGTGCGAGGTGGCATAGCGCGCGGATTGCTCGGCAACACCACCGAGTTCGGTGCCTTCTCGCTTAGCCTCGATAATGCCGCAGGCCTTGCCGTCGACAAACAGCATGTAATCGGCAGGGCCGGTGTCGGTGTCCATCTCACGCACCGCCACGCCGATTGATTCAAATAGATTGAGACGCTTTTTATCCTGCACAACCCAACCCGCCAGCTTGAGTTTTTCATCAATCTGTTCCCGCGTTTGCGCTTCGGTTTGTTGGTTGTAGTCAGGTACCATTTTATTCTTGGTAATTTCTTCCCTATTTCATGCTGTATTAGCATTGACTGATTGATCTTCTTGACCGCCGAAACCACTTGGCCATTTTGCGCTATTTGGCTGGGGCGGGCAAGGATACAGGGGCCAAGGCTCTGGCGTATTGGGGAGACAGAATCCTTTCACCCGTAAGCTCGACAACTGTTCGGCCTTCAATCTCCAGAGCGACCCTACGGACGTCGTCCATGGCAGTATCCCTGCGGCATCAGCAACCGCATCCCTGCGGGCGGTCTGAATTGGTACCAGTGCGTGGCAAGCGGGATTGCGAGGACATCGTGTTTACCTACACCCTGTATGAATTACCTTGTAAATATGTGACGTTATACTGTAATTTGCTTCGCAAAAAGTATAATATTCTGATTGAAGAAATCAGTAATCTTATTTCATAATCAAACAGGGAGGGTGACATGCCGAATTTCATTATTCTGATTGGGGGTCCTGGTAAGTTTCTTGGCTGCGACAAGGCACACGACCAGACGTGGAAGAATTTTCTAGTGCCCATTCAATTAGCCGGAAAAAAGAATTTATACAACAAAGCTAGTAGCGAAACTATCCATTGGGTAGTATATGAACCACCTTATAGGCACCGCTGGGAGGATGATTCCGTCATTGATCCAGCTGAAATGAAACAAAGCGATGGATACTGGTTGCATTCCATCCGGAAGAAAGCAGCAGATGATGTTACAAAAAGCGGTGCTGCAAATTACCTGCAAAGAATACAACATATCGCCTCCGGTGCCGGAGCAACACACAAAGTAATAACCAAGCCCGACGAATTCTGGAATTTCCTGAATTCCTTTCCAAAGAATTCCATCAGTAGAGTTTGGTACAGTGGCCATGCATCTGAGGATGGTCTAATGCTGTCAGTAACGCATACTGGAGCATGTGCGGCGGCCGCATTTCCCACCGACATGATTCAACTTAAAGATATTCGATCACACGCCTCACTTGCGGATCGTTTTGTTAAGCCAGCAATGTCAAACTCCAAATTTTATGGTTGTTTTACCAGTAAATTTGCCAAAGAATGGAAAGATGTATTTGGCGTGCCGGCAGAAGGCGCTGTGAATAAAATAGATTTTGGCACTATTGATAGTCCTTCCCCCATTAGCAATGTTCTGACGCGAATTGAACAGACACACACGTCGCTTGGTTCACCCGATTGGAAGATTCACAAATGAGCGTATCGATACCCCGCCTTGCCAAAACCTGGGTTTTTGCCGTTACTGTTTTAATAAGTAGTTATAACTGCTCCGCCACAGCGCCGGATTTGAAAAACGGACTGAACCACGCCTATGAACAATTATACAATGCCCGTTTTGCACTGGAGTATCCGCCACGCGAGGAAATTCTGAAAATATGTCAGGAGAAGCAGATTAAAGACTGCCTGAGCGTCTATCTTCCCGTGCAGGATGCAAAACAAAAATTACGACAGGCGATTGCCAAAGATCAAGCCACCGTGTTTGCACACACGGTCACGACAATTAACCAGGCCTGCCTCAAGCCAGATCCGGACACGGATCAACAAAGTGTCTTTCGTTGTTATGGCGCCGTGATTGCCCTCTACTTTTTTACCGATCCTGTTTACGATCAGAAAATCCGTGACTTGTTAAGTCACGCCCCGCGATCAATTGCACGGGTAATGTTGGGTACGCGTTTTGAATGGTTTTACAATCGTCCGCACCTGGACAAATGGATCACAGTCATTAACGCACTACCCAATGACGTGTTAACCGACAGCGAGAAACAGCCTGTTTTGAAATTTTTTAAGGAATCCCAACAGCCTTATGAAAAATTCGGGGTGATGCTGTAAAGTCTTGATACAGCTTGACTCGCTGCTGGTTAGCCCCACACACCTTCTGCC
>JANNJI010000151.1:0-1307 GCA_031405795.1 Gammaproteobacteria bacterium | reverse complement strand
CGCCTACTTCGGCTCGAGGATGGCCTTCGCCTTGGCGACCAGCTCGGGCGGCACATTGATCGTGTCGTTGACGATAGCCGCGGCGCTGCCGCCTCACCCACCCCCTTGATCGCGCCCAAGCCATAAATAATGGTGTTGTCATTTTTCACTGTGAACCGGTGCTCACAGATATTCACGTTCGGTGGTTCAACAGTTACTTTGAGATTACGACACTCGTCGATCAAGGTCACGATCTTGTCCGTGTTATCCATGTCGGCGGATAATACCGCTGCCATGAACGCCGCCGGATAATGTGCCTTCAACCAGGCGGTTTGATAAGACACCAAGGCGTATGCCGCCGAATGGGATTTATTAAAACCGTAGGCGGCAAATTTTTCCATTAAATCAAAAATGTGCATGGCCAAGGGTTCTGCTACGCCCTGTAACTTGGCCCCATCAACAAAGATACTGCGTTGTTTGGCCATCTCTTCGGGTTTTTTCTTGCCCATCGCACGGCGCAATAAATCCGCAGAACCCAGTGTATAACCCGCCAACACCTGCGCAATCTGCATCACTTGTTCCTGGTACAGGATCACCCCGTAGGTGGGTTTTAATACAGGCTCAAGCGCCGGATGCGGATAATCGACTTTGGCACGGCCATGTTTGCGATTGATGAAATCATCGACCATGCCGGATTGCAATGGACCCGGACGAAACAATGCCACCAGGGCAATGATGTCTTCAAAATTATCCGGCTGCAGGCGTTTGATCAGATCCTTCATGCCGCGCGATTCCAATTGGAACACCGCCGTTGTAGCACACTCTTTTAATAACTGAAAGCTACGCGCGTCCACCAAAGGGATCTGGGTAATATCAACCGGTGCTTCACCCTGCACCGCACGTTGTGTGTTGATGGTTTGTACGGCCCAGTTTATGATCGTCAGCGTGCGCAGGCCCAAAAAGTCAAACTTAACCAGGCCAATGGCTTCGACGTCGTCTTTGTCGAACTGCGTGACCACACTGCTGGAGCCTTGTTCACAATATAATGGCGTAAAATCGGTAAGCTTGGATGGTGCGATCACCACGCCACCGGCATGTTTACCGGCATTACGCGCCAGGCCTTCGAGCGACTTCGCCAGATCGATGAGGCCACGCACATCGTCATCCTGGTTATACAGATCGCGTAATTGATCTTCCTGTTCAAGCGCCCTGTCGAGGGTAATCCCCAACTCAAATGGAATGAGTTTGGCGATACGATCCACAAAACCATAGGGATGACCAAGCACGCGACCAACATCGCGTACCACCGCCTTCGCGGCCATCGTGCC
>JANNJI010000150.1:0-12073 GCA_031405795.1 Gammaproteobacteria bacterium | reverse complement strand
TGACCCAAGACACGATTCTCCACCACATAACCCAGGGCATCGACACCTTGCTCCTGTGCTGACAAACGTGTCATGCCGGGATGGCCCTGATCGGAGATATGAATGATCTGAATCGGCGCCACACCCGCATCGATGATCTCTTGCCACAAACCCAGCCCTGCAAAGATTTGTCGTGAACTGTATGACAATGCGACGGTGCGTGCATCAAAACTCGGCAGGTCTTGTTGTTGATAATCGTGTGATTCGATCAACGCGACGCGCGGTGGCGTAGGTGTGATACGACCCAGCGCTAACGCCAGACTGATGCCGACCAGTCCGCCGCCGACGATGACTACATCAAAGTCTGCTGAGCCGTTCATGCCGCGCCTGACATTAAGGCCTCGATGTCGTCCGGCGACTTGGGCACGTCTTTGGTGAGGACCTCACAGCCGTTTTTTGTCACCAACACGTCATCTTCAATACGAATGCCGATATTGCCCCATTTTTTTGCCACACCTTTTTGCCCGGCAGGAATATAAATGCCCGGCTCCACGGTCAACGTCATGCCCGGTTCCAGCACACGCCATTCGCCGCTGACCTTGTAATCACCCACGTCATGCACATCCATACCTAACCAATGGCCGGTACGGTGCATGTAGAATTTTTTATAGGTTTCGTCTTTAATCGCCTTGCGCGTCGTCCCCTTGAGCAACCCCAGCCGGATCAAGCCATCACTGATCACTTCCACTGCCGCCTCATGCGCTTGATTCCAATGATTACCAGGGCGAATCTGTGCGATGGCCGCCGCCTGCGCTGCCAACGCAATCTCATACAATGCTCGTTGTTCTTTGTTATAAACGCCATTAACCGGAAAGGTTCGCGAGATATCCGCCGCGTAATATTCGTATTCCGCGCCCGCATCGATCAACAAGAGATCACCGTCATTTAATACATCAGCATTGTCGGTGTAATGCAAGATGCAGCCATTGGCGCCACCACCGACAATCGACGCGTAGGCCGATGACCGTGCACCGTTTTGCATAAAGGTATGCAGGATGTCGGCTTCGATCTGGTATTCCTTCATGCCGGGCTTGCAGGCCTGCATCGCCCGTTTATGTGCGGTGGCGGATATTGTCGCCGCTTTACGCATCATCGCGATCTCCTGCGCACTTTTAATCAGCCGCATGTCATGCAATAAATGATCGAGCGAGACGAATTCACCGGGGGTATGAATCCCGGCGCGCGCCTGTTTGCGCAGGCGATTCACCCAGCCAATCAAGCGCTGATCAAAATCGGGGTGTGTGCCCATGGTATAAAACACCCGCTGCTTGTTCTCCAGCATGCCCGGCAGGATGTCATCAATATCATCAATCGGGAAAGAATCTTGGGCACCATAGTCATTCACCGCACCTTCCTGTCCGGCCCGCGAGCCGGTCCAGATTTCCGCCTTGGTATCCCGTTCCCGGCAAAACAAGACATATTCGGCGTGTTTACGGCCGGGGATTAACACCGCGACGGCTTGGGGTTCGGGAAAGCCAGTCAGGTAATAAAAGTCACTGTCCTGACGGTAAGCGTATTCAGTATCGCGATTACGCATACGCATCGGCGCCGCTGGCAGGATCGCCACCGAGCGGTCATCCATCAGATGCATCAAGTGTTTACGGCGACGGGCGAATTCATGTTTATCCATGGGGCACCTTGGCGTTGTCTGAGCAGGTGATAGTGTGTATGAAACCGCTTTAAAGTTAAAGCAAACTCTAATTTGATTTGTCAGATAGAACGCCGGAATACAACGAACTCAGTGCACCATTAGTCCATCATTGTCCGGCCTGCGCGTTAAAAATTCCTCGCTAAAGGCCATCACCGCCACCCGTAGATATTCGACAATTTCCGTATAGGCCCGCTCTTCTGTTTCATCGTGCTGCATGCCGCCCAGCGATATCTGACTGATCTCGGCCAGATCACGTACTATCTCAGCCAACTCCTCGGGTAGATCACGGGGATTATCGAAACCTGCGGCCTGCAACCCCAGTAAAAAACCCTGACACCAATGGCCCAGTGCCTCTGCGCGCAGAGCCAGGTCTTCCTCGTCATCCGGCAACAACAATATATAGGTACATTCCCCTGTGGCCAGTTGTTCCACGGTCGCCTGATATAATTCAGTCAACACCTGATCCGCCTGGATCGCCAGTGCGTCGCCTTGTTCTATGGCGTCCACCAATTCCGGCATCACCTTGCTTAACCAACGCGGTTTACCGGTCTCACCTAAGGTTGCGACTACCGCGCTCAAACCACCATGACATTCGGCTGCATCGGTCGCAATCTCCAGACGCGTCAGGGCGGTATTAAGATTTTCGTAATTGAATAAGTCCATGTCAGAATCAAAATGCGTGAAAGCGTTGCTCATTTTCGGCCTGAAAATAAGTATATCATGGGAACCTCTAAAAATTACTGTTCTGCCCGTTGACCCCTTCCCCGGCTCGCTCTATATTGAATACCATCTAAGGCACGGTTTATCCGGCGGAGTATAAGAAATTGGATCTGAAAAAACTTGAAGAACGGGTCGATGAGTTGATTCAAACCGTTGAACGGCTGCGCGGTGAAAACAAGTCGCTCCGCGAGAGCCAAACCAATCTCGTTTCCGAACGTGATAAACTCATGACCAAAACCGAACAAGCACGTGTACGTGTTGAATCCATGATTGAACGGCTAAGGGCGATGGAAAATGACTAATGAAGTAGCAAAGGCAGTCACCGTAAGTATCCTGGGTAAAGAATATGTCGTAGCCTGTCCCGAGCATGAACGCGCGGAATTACTTGAGTCTGCGGGTTATCTCGATAAGAAAATGCGCGAAATTCGCGATGGCGGCAAGGTACTTGGCACCGACCGGATTGCCGTAATGGCGGCACTGAATATTGCCCATGAGCTGTTGCACCAAAAAAGTGGTTTCAACCTCAATGGCGGCGCGGAAGTAGAAGGCCGCATACGCAATTTGCAAGCCAAAATTGAAGACGCCCTATCCCGTAATCGGCAAATGGAGTTTTAACACCGTTTGGTGGAACGCGGAAAAAGTGGTATTTTATCGCTATGGGTGTCCCCTGCAGTACGCGTCAGTCAACTGGGATATTTCTTGAGCCTTAAATAAAATCCCCGGGGGTATTTTCGCGATACTGTGTGCATGTCCGCCTCGTTGCGGAAAGCCTGATGTATCGGTACTGCTCCCACCTTGAGCCACAGGTTCAAGAACGATGTTGGCAACGGTATCCGTGGGGGACATCCTTTTTTTCATATCTGCTCAGCACTCGCGATTAGGATTTATCCATGAGTAGTCGTACCGAACTACGAAAAGCGTTACGGCAACGCCGACGCGAGTTGAATAACCTGCAGCAAGCACAATTATCCCGTTCCATTTGCCAACATCTCTCCCACAGCCAGCTTTTCCTTCGTGCACAACACATTGCATTGTATCTGCCTAACGATAGCGAGGTGGATCTGCAACCGCTGATTCAACACGCCTGGGTTATGAATAAAACCGTTTATTTACCGGTACTGGGGCTGCGTTTTACCGGCCGGTTGTGGTTTGTCCCTTACCAAACCGGTGATAAATTATATCGCAATCGTTTTGGCATAGCAGAACCGGTGCATGCGCATAAAGATCGTTACTCACCGCCACGTAGCCTTGATCTGATCCTGATGCCCTTGGTTGGCTTTGATTGCGCTGGCCACCGTTTGGGAATGGGAGGCGGCTTTTATGATAAATCACTGGCGCAACGGCACATCGCACCACGCTGGCGTCGTCCCAAATGCATGGGAATTGCGTTTGGACTCCAGGAGGTACCGCAACTGGATGCACAAACATGGGATGTACCGTTGGATGGCGTTGCGACAGAACACGGTATTCAAATTTTCTAACTAGCAGTGGTGACAGAATGAATTATTGGTTAATGAAGTCCGAACCTGAGGTTTTTGGCATCGATCACTTGGCCAAGCGCCCAAAACAGACCGAGCATTGGGATGGTGTACGCAATTATCAGGTGCGCAACATGATCCGCGACCAGATGAAACCGGGTGATCAAGCCTTTTTTTACCATTCCAGCTGTAAAGAACCGGGCATCACGGGTGTCATACAGATAAAAAGCGACGCCTATCCCGATTTTTCCGCCCTCGATCCTGAAAATGAACACTTTGATCCGAAGAGTTCCGTGGATAAACCTCGTTGGTACATGGTCGATGTGCAATTGGTACGTAAATTCAGCCGTACCATTGGGCTTACTGAACTCAAAAACATCGTTTCACTGGCCAACATGCCCGTGTTACGACGTGGTAACCGTCTTTCAATCACACCGGTTACGTCTTTGGAGTGGAAAACGATCCTGAAACTGGCTGATCACCCTCGCTAATCAGCAACGCAACACGCAAGCAACGTCTTTACACATCGTTTTTCATCGCAACAGACCAAAAAATTGTGAAGTGTTGAACCTAAAACAGGTTGTGAAGCCGATTTTTTTATTCAAAAGTGCAAAATGCGATGTTTTTATCAAGACAAAACATAAAAATATCCTATTTCTATTCAAAACATGCACACTAACCGTCTTACACGACGCCTCAGACGAATTACTACAGAGCTTAAGCTTTACCAGGGAAGAAAAATCCCCTCTGAGAATCGGTTTCATTTCTTGTAAAGCGCATCACACCTGACAAACTTATTCAAAACACACCTGCACAGCAATTTTTCAACGACAAATTACCTCAACGACCAATTTTCTTCATCGCAAGATGCTCAGCAGCCGGGTTTGAGCGTGCAAGCAATTAAAAAATCGGCTTAATGAAGTGTTCGTAACAGCGAATTTGAAAAAATTGGTGTGTGCGATGCGTAATATTGTTGATTCAACCTGGTATTTTTTCGCTTTCATGTCGTACACCCGTCTCAATACAACAAAAATTCATTTCACACGCATCAAATTTGGATTTTGTTACCGTGTTGAACAATATTTTTTGTCTTCACAGACATTTTTTTAGAAAAATTTTATAAAAAATTGTGTTTTAACCTCTTTCGAACACTTTTTTTTACAAAAATATGAAAAAAAATGATCTAACTCTAGATTTTTTTTTTCGTTTAGCTATACTCCCCTAAACTCAGTGTTCAGTTAATTACCTTGGAGGGTATACAACATGGCAGCAAAGAAGAAACGTCGTACCAAAAAGAAAGCAGTAGCGAAAGTAGCAAAGAAGAAGACCGGCAAGAAGCGCCGCACCAAGAAGAAGGCAGGCGCAAAGAAGACTGCAACCCGTAAGAAGAAACGTGGTGGTGGTCGCAAGAAGAAAATGGCTTAACCCGATTTAACATCGGTATAGCTGGAAAAGGGCCTCAAAGGGCCCTTTTCTGTTTTTGGAGTTCAGTATCCTCGCGTCGCAAGCATTAAAAACTAACTAAGAAACAAGGTGTACGCCGCGTTTGTCGTCTCTTCCCAATACGAATAACCCAATCCCTGCAAAAATTCCTGAAACACACTGTCATCCGACATGGGAACCTGCATCCCGATTAACACCCGTCCATACGCCGCGCCGTGATTGCGGTAATGAAACAAACTGATGTTCCAGCGCTGTCCCACAAGATTTAAAAATCGCAACAAGGCACCGGGGCGCTCGGGAAACTCAAAACGGTATAGTCGTTCATTCATAACGTTATGCACGCGTCCGCCGACCATATAGCGGACATGCATCTTCGCCATTTCGTTATCTGTCATATCTACAACGGGGTAGTCTTTAGCGCGTAACTCGCCAAAGAAGTCATTCCTTTCCTTGCCGCGTGCGTGCATCTGCACGCCGACAAAGACCTGCGCCAAAGAGGAATCCGAGTAGCGGTAATTGAACTCGGTGATACCGCGCAGACCAAGTACCTCGCAAAACTGGCGAAAACTGCCAGGGCGTTCGGGAATAGTGACGGCAAACAAGGCTTCACGCCGTTCACCCAGTTCCGCACGTTCGGCAACATGCCGCAGGCGATCAAAATTCATGTTGGCACCGCTGTCAATGGCGACAATCATCTTGTTGCTGATCTGTTCACGCTCGATGTATTTCTTCAACCCCGCCACCGCCAGTGCCCCCGCCGGTTCCGCGATAGAACGGGTGTCTTCAAAGATATCCTTGATTGCCGCACAGATTTCATCGGTGCTGACCAGGATCACTTCATCCACGCACTGTTGCGCAACACGAAAGGGTTCTTCGCCTACCTGGCGAACCGCAACCCCGTCGGCAAATATCCCCACCTGATCCAGCTTTACCCGTTCCCCGGCTTGTAATGCGGCATACATACACCCTGCATCATCGGGTTCGACACCGATGATTTTGATCTGCGGAAAAAGCGCCTTCACATAGGCGCTGATCCCGGCAATCAATCCGCCGCCGCCAACCGGGACAAAGATCGCATAAATTTCATCGGCATGGTGCCGCAGGATTTCCACCGCAATTGTGCCTTGTCCAGCAATGACCAGCGGATCATCATAGGGATGCACAAACACCAGGCCCTGTTCATTTGCCAATTCGGTTGCTCTGGCATAGGCATCATCATAGGTATTACCATGCAGGAGAATTTCCGCGCCAAATGCCGCCACCGAATTCACTTTGATCTCGGGCGTGGTCTGGGGCATGACGATCATGGCGCGGATTGACAGTTTTTGCGCCGCCAGTGCCACACCCTGCGCGTGATTACCTGCCGAGGCGGTAATGATGCCTTTGTCGCGCTCCGCCTGATCCAAATGAATAATCTTGTTGTAGGCGCCGCGTAACTTGAAGGAAAAAACCGGCTGCAAATCCTCGCGTTTCAAGTAAATCTCATTACCCAGCCGCGCAGACAACGCCTTGGCCCGCTCCAAAGGGGTTTCTTGCGCCACATCATAAACGGGCGCTTTCAGGATCATTTGAACATAACGGTTTGGCATAATTTAGTCTGTTTCTACTGGATTATTGTTGTGTTGTGGTTGGTGAAGCCCAATACTGGATTCTGCCATAGCTTGGCTCATATAATAAGCGTTTTAAACAGGGATAATCGCCATGACACAAGATGAAATGAAACAGGCCGTTGCCAAGGCCGCGCTGGAATACGTTGTAACAGGCACCATCATCGGCATCGGTACCGGTTCCACCGCCAATTATTTCATCGATCAGCTGGCCGGGATCAAACACAAAGTCGACGGCGCCGTGGCCAGCTCCAATGCCAGTGCCGAGCGCCTGAAGAAACACGGCATCCCGGTACTTGATCTCAACTCGGTCAGTGAAATATCGGTGTATGTCGACGGCGCGGATGAATCCAATCGTCACTTGCACCTGATCAAAGGCGGCGGCGGTGCGCTCACCCGCGAAAAGATTGTCGCCGCGGTCAGCAGGAAATTTGTCTGTATTGCCGATGAAAGCAAACTGGTCGATATCCTCGGCGCGTTCCCGTTGCCAGTGGAAGTCATCCCGATGGCGCGCAGCTACGTCGCCCGTGAACTAGCCAAACTCGGTGGTCAACCGGTATTACGCGAAGGCTTCACCACTGACAACGGCAACGTGATCCTGGATGTCCATAACCTGCAAATCATGAATGCCGTGCAACTGGAAGAAACCATTAACCAAATTACCGGCGTCGTCACCAATGGTTTATTTGCC
The DNA here is from genome assembly GCA_031405795.1 of Gammaproteobacteria bacterium. Lineage (GTDB taxonomy): Bacteria > Pseudomonadota > Gammaproteobacteria > UBA6429 > Thiohalophilaceae > JACQBC01. Next base: position 4,444 of record JANNJI010000150.1, on the reverse strand, counting down.
CGCCGCCCGGCGGATGTGTTGTTGCTGGGTACCAAAGATGGGGTTAAAACACTCAAGTAATTTTTAGTGCGCCTCCGTCAAACCCCGGTGTAGAACGCGGCACCTTAAGATTTCTCGCGATGCTCGAAATGACAAAGAATTTTGTAGTCTGTCATTGCTTTTAGTTTGTCATTTCGAGCAACGGGAGAAATCTTAATTATGGAGGGTGGATAAGCAACGCGCATCCACGTCAAGTCGGCCGACAATAAAAAACCCCGGTCAAATGACCGGGGTCGGGGTACACATCAGTCAATATCAAATTAAAAAATATGAGTTAACTGCACCGAATACACACCGGAAACACCATCCAAGTTAATATTCGGACCCGCGAGTGCACCAAAGTTAACCGCAGTGGCACTGATATCTTCATAGTTGATCGCTACCCGTGTCTTGCGGTTGAAATGATACTGCGCGCCATAGGTAATGGTTTTGAATTCCAATTCATTGGTTCTGCCTTCAAGACGGTGATAGATGTCATAACGCAGATCCAATTCCCAATTCGAACTGGGAATATACCAGCCACCATCCAGGTAATATCCCGATGCCTCGGCAAAAATACCGTTGTCATCCGCGTTAGGATTACCGCCCCCTGTGGTTAACGCAAACGACGGTTTGTCCGGGCCATTCCAGATCATGCCCTTACCCTTCATGTACTCTGCCGTCACACGAAACGGTCTCGCCAGGTATTTAACGCCTAAGCCCGAGCGCTTGCGATCATATTCCTCAACGACAGCACCGTTAATACCGATCGCACTATTATCACCATTAAACGTGCGCTTACCATTTTGACTCCAGGCGAAAAACTTCAAGCCTTCGCGGAGCGGCCCTGTACCACTAAATATCTTTTCCGCCGCCAAATACAGATAGGTATCCTTGTTCGAGTCGTTATCACCAAAGTTCAGGCCGTTACCATTGCCAATCATCACGGCATACGTGGCTTCCCAATTATCCAGGGTGAAGGCATCGAATATCTGTATCCCGACGTCGCGGAACGCGCCAACCGGGCGATTAAAGGCATTCAGACTGTTTACCACTGGTAAGGTTTGTGGCGGAACATTCGCGCCATAATAAGTGGACGAGAACCGTTCCAGCATTAATTGGTTGGTGACATTGGTGAAATTAACATAGTCAAATACATGGATCGCCTGGAGCCCTTCTTCCGCCCCTGGATATTTGAACAACCCAGTACGAATACGTGCGCCAGGGATGTGATTCAAGGTAATACTGGCATCGGTCACATGAGTTGAACCAGAGCTTGACTCGGTGATCGCATTTTTACCAAACTCAGCCAACAGAAAATAATTCACCTTGTCGTCTAACGGAAATCCGGCGCCACGCACACCGATACGCGCACGATTAACATTAAACTGTTCCTGGGATGTCAGTTGCGGGCCAACCAATTTGTTTGGAATATATTGGTTACTGGCGTTTGGATCACTGGTGTTCTTCTGGTACTGCGTCTGAATAAATCCCCAGACCTCGGCACGTGATGACGTGCCAACTGGTTCCGTACCTTGCAACATCACCCAGTCAGCCGCACTCGCTGTAGTATGTAAACTACCCAGCGCAGCTGCTGTCGCCGCAGCAATCAATGTCTTTTTAATTGTCATATGCATTTTTGTTCTCCCAAAAAATAGGTGTGTGATTGTTGTGATCAGGGTTTAATTAATACATATCCCTCTTTAACCAGCTCCATGATACGTCCCGCACCTGCATCGACCCGCACGGCCTTCGCATTCAATTCAGGTTCATAACCGAGTTGTTTGGTCATTGCGGTGATCGTGTTTTTGCAGGCACTGAAGCGCACATTTTTCGTCGTCAGGCCCTGGATACGGCCCTTGTTTTCATTGTTGGCAAACAATAAACGCATGCCAGGTCCGAAGGCTACGATTTCTATCGCAATTTGATCCTGACCATATTGCTCGATCAGATTGTTCGCCACATTTAACACCAACTCCTGTTTGCTCGGGTCATTGTCGCTAATCTGTAATACCACTTTTGAATCCGCCATTGAGCTGCTTTTTGCGTCGGCATAAGCAGGCGCATAGGCAGTGACTGCCCATAATGCGACTGCTAGTGTGGTGACGCGTTGCGACCATCGTTTCATTTTATTTCTCCCCTTGTTATTTAATAATTGGATAGGCTTTTTTAACCTCTCCCTGAATAACACATGGCCTACCATCAAAAATCGCCTTGTGTCGCGTGAAAGACGTGACTAGAAGTGTCTTTATTCCATCAATTTTATTTTGTGTGCGGCGAATAACGAGATAGTATCAGTAAATAATTAATTTCTTATATTATAAATAACTGTCTATCCTGGCCGCACTATCAAGCCGTATATACCTTGTCAAAGGTAAGTGCGTACCGCACACTGTCGTCCTGTTTAGCATTACCGACGTGAGATAATCATGATAATTAAACCCAATCGGTTCCTGCATGAGCCTGCTTGATCTGATTTGCTCGCGTAACACCCTTCAGAAGCAATTGGGCCAACAACGTGCTCGCCTGTTTCGTATTGCCTTTGCCTGGTCGCATGATCGGGCCTTGGCCGATGATTTAGTGCAGGAGACCATCTACAAAGCATTAAAAAACAGCGCTCAATTGCGTGATCCCGAGATGTTAGACCATTGGTTATTCCGTATCCTCGCCAACTGCTGGCGTGATCATTTCCGCCAGCAACACCAGACCGACAATATTGATGACATTACCTTATCGATTAATGAAACCCCTGAGACCGTCCATGAACACCGTGCGATGATCGCACAAGTGCGCAGCACCATAGCTGAGTTGCCGTTCACTCAACGCCAAATCCTCAGCCTTGTTGATCTGGAAGAATTCTCCTATGCTGAAGTCGCTGATATCTTGAATATTCCAATTGGTACGGTGATGAGTCGTTTATCCCGTGCCCGCCAACAGCTGGCGGACAAACTATTGAATGCAGAACAACGTGCGGCTGATGGAATGTCCGCCTCGAAACTACGGAGAGTAAAATGAGCAGCGCCCACCATTTTTCAGATGAACAACTGAATACCTATTTTGACGGTGAATTGTCGCCGGAGGAAAATGCCGAGTTGTTGCTCGCCCTACGCGATGATCCTGTACTCACCCAGCGGCTGAGCAGACTCATGCAGGTACGAGGTCTGGTGCAGATGGCCTATGCCGATGTGATCCCCACGGAATCTTTACTGCAACCTTCACCGCGAAGGTATCCCCGATTAAAAGTCGCGTTTGCCGCCATGCTGTTGCTTGGTATTGGTGGCCTCAGTGGTTGGCTGGCACACCGTGGCACCGCCGGTGAACCCGGATTATTGGCATTTGCAGAACAGGTACAACAGCGTAGCGGTACCCACGCCCGCGGCGTGGCTCGATGAGGCGCGGGCGCTCGTTCCCGAAGGATTCGACACCATCCTCGACGTCGTCGGGGGCGACGAGATCGAACGCAACCTGCAAGCCGTCGCGGTGAAGGGCCACATCATCCAGGTTGGACTGATGGGCGGCAGCACCGTGCCGGTCAACGTGTTCGCGCTGATGAGCCGGCGAGCGACGTGGACCGGTACGACGCTGCGCGCCCGGCCGATCGAAGAGAAGATCTCGCTCACCCGCCGGTTCGCCGCCGAGATGTTGCCACTCTTCGACAGCGGCGTGCTGCGACCGATCATCGATAGTCGCTTTCCGCTAGATCAGATCGCCGACGCCCACCGACACATGGCCGCCAACGCGAACGCCGGCAAGATCATGATCGACGTCGGCTGATCATCGCCCCAAGGACCGGCGTTTGATGGCTCCGGACCCGTATCGGGTCGCCAGGCTACAAACGCTGCCGGCGTTAGGCGACTTTCACGGTGCGGGTGTGATACCCGGTGGCTCCGTCCGGGTCGGGAGGCGCGAGGTCGGCGGTTTGGGTGTCGCCGAGCTTGTCGGTCGCGCGGACTTGAACGGTGTGCTCGCCTGGCGTCGCATCCCAGTCGAGTACCCACTGCCGCCAAGCATCGTCACTGACATCGCTGCCGAGGCGAGCTTCCTGCCACGGGCCATCGTCGATGCGCACCTCGACGCGATCCACTCCTCGATGTTGAGCCCAAGCGATGCCGGCGAGCTTGGTTGAACCCGCCGCAACAGTCTCGCCGCCACGAGGAACGTCGATGCGCGACTGGGTCTTGATCGGGGCGTCGCGCGACCATCCCCGAGGTACCCAGAAGCGGCCGCAGCGACACCTCGAGGCGCTCTTCGTCGTTGGCTGACTTGGGGTCGAGCTCACCGTCGCGCTCTTTCATCGCGCGAGCCTTCTAGCATGCTCGACCGTGCTCTATGGTGCGCGGCCACGAATGCGGCTCGCCACCCTGGTCGCGCTGTTCGCCTGCGCCTGCATGACCCCGCGCAGCGTCATGCTCGGTCAGCCTGCCAG